>NZ_JAWOAI010000011.1:0-45530 GCF_033194735.1 Streptomyces sp. W16 | reverse complement strand
GAGCGGGACGTAGGCGCCGCCTGCCAGCAGGATGCCCAGCATGGCGACCACGGCCTCGGCGGAACGCTCGAAGGCCGTCGCCACCGGCGTCTCACGGCCCACACCCCGCGCGACCAGGCCCCGCGCCACCGCCACGGCCCGCTCGTGGAGTTCGCCGTACGTGATCCACCGGTCGCCGTCGACGACTGCCGTCGCGTCGGGGAACAGCCGGGCCTGCTCCCGGAAACAGTCGTCGATGCGGCGTTCGCCGTCGGACGGACGGACGGCACGGACCACGGCCCGGCTCGGGCTGCTCATGTCCCCATGGGGGGAAGGATGCCCAGCTGGGTGAGCACGTCCGACAGGTTCCAGTACAGCGTCTCGTGCCGGACGAGACCGGCGGCGGAGAACCCGTAGACGGTGGCACCGCGCACCGAGAAGGACTTCCCTTTCGCCAGTTCGATGATCTCGTCCGGCATTCCGCCAATGGGCCCCGAGATCGTCCCGGAAAGCGTCCACTGGGCGAATCCGGATTCGCTGTCCGCGAAGAGGAATTCCGGCTCCGCGTGAACGTCCGGCATGGCGGAAATCCACTCCCGCACACCGGCATCGAGTTCCTCGGTGCCCCGCCACACTGATTTGAGGGCGATGTCCTCGGAACGGGCGTCGGCGGTGTAGCAGCCGACCCACGCCTCCGTGTCACCTCGGTTGACGGCGTCGAACCAGCTCCGTATGCGCTTCTCGTTGTCCGTGCGCGGCATCCCGGTCTCCCTTGCCTGCGGGCCTGTTGTCCGCTCGGAGTCTGGATACCGGTGGCGTCCGGAACAACCGTGTCCGGGTTACTTCGTCACGCCCGGAAGGACAATCCCGTTCCCCGGCACGGAAAGTGACGAAGAGCCGGGATCCGCGTTGACCGCGTCCGGCCGGCGCCGGACGGTGAACGCCGTATCGACCGCATTTCCCGGTATCCGAGAAGGGATGGACGAGGATATGACGTCCGCGAAACCGCAGCACTATTTCGAGACGCGGGTTCCGCTGTCCGAGGAGCCTCTCGTCGCGGCTTCCCGGCTGGCCCGTTCGGGACTCCACGACGACTACGTGGTGTACGAGAACTCGGGCCGCTGGTCCTTCGCCGGCGGCGCTCTCGCCGAGCTGTCGCTCGACCGCGAGGGCGCCCGGCTGCGGCAGGTCCACGCGCCGGAGGTCCTGCTGCCCTGGGACGGACAGCCGCTGCGGCAGGTCCAGCGGCTGCTGGACGGTGTGACGATCAGGGACTGGCGCGCCTACGGATGGGCGGCCTTCGAGCTGTCGTACGCCAAGGACGGCGACCTGGAACACGTCGGTGACCAGCGGCTGTTGCATCTGATCGTGCCGCGGACCGAGGTCCGGTTCGAGGACGGCGAGGCCCTGCTGCGCTCCGCCGACCAGGACACCCTGGCGGCGGCCATGGAGATCCTCTCGGACACCTCGACGTTCGCCGGCTTCCGGCCCAGTCCGGTGGATGTGCGCACGGCGGGCGCGGAGCAGTACCGGAAGGCGGTCGGGCTCGCGGTCGACGCCATCAACGGCCGGCAGCTGCAGAAGGTGATCTTCTCCCGGGTCGTCCCGGTCGAGCAGGAGGTCGACTTCGTCGGCACATACGTCACCGGCCGCCGGGGCAACAGCCCGGCCCGCTCCTTCCTGGTGCGGCTGGGCGGTGTCGAGGCGGCGGGCTTCAGCCCGGAGATCGTGGTCCAGGTCGACGGCGAGGGCCGGGTGGTCAGCCAGCCGCTGGCCGGGACCCGGGCGCTCACCGAGGACCCGGTCCAGAACGCGCGGCTGCGCGCCGACCTGCTCTCGGACCCCAAGGAGGTCTACGAGCACGCCATCTCGGTGAAGATCGCGTGGGACGAACTGCTGGACGTCAGCGAGCCGGGCTCGGTGGACGTCGAGGAGTTCATGGTCGTCAAGGAGCGCGGAACCGTGCAGCACCTGGCGTCCCAGGTGGCGGGCCGGCTCGCCGCGGGCCGGAGCGCGTGGGACGCCTTCGGCGCGGTGTTCCCCGCGGTCACGGCCTCGGGCGTGCCCAAGGACGCCGCGTACGACAACATCCGCCACCACGAGCCCGAGGCCCGCGGTCTGTACAGCGGCGCCGTGCTGACGGTGGACCAGGGCGGCGCGATGGATGCCGCCCTGGTGCTGCGCACCGTCTACCGCAAGGACGGCAGGACGTGGCTGCGGGCGGGCGCCGGCATCGTCGGCCAGTCGCGTCCCGAGCGGGAGCTGGAGGAGACGGTCGAGAAGCTCGGCAGTGTCGCCCGCTTCCTCGTGCCGACGTCCACCGGGACGCCGACCACACCCCATGGAATATGAACAGAGCTGTTTGAGTTATGCGCTCACCTGCCTTACCTTAACTTGAACAGCACTGTTTGAGTTACAACGGATCCGAGGGAGCCATGGACCTCACCACCTCACCCACCCGCACGACGGGAGCCCCGTCCGCCCCACCGGCCGGCAAGCGATGGCTGATCCTCGCGGTCCTCTGCATCAGCCTGCTGATCGTCGGCCTGGACACCACCGTCCTCAACATCGCGCTGCCCACCCTGGTCGGCGATCTGAACGCCACGACGAGCCAGCTCCAGTGGATCGTCGACATCTACAGCCTGATGGCGGCGGCCCTCATGCTGCTCGGCGGCAGCCTCGCCGACCGGCTCGGCCGCCGTTCGACCTTCCTGGCCGGGCTGGTCCTGTTCGGCGGTGGCTCCGCCGCGGCCGCCTGGGCGGGCTCGCCGGACGCGCTGATCACGGCACGAGCGGCGATGGGCATGGGCGAGGCGCTCATCATGCCGTCCACCCTGGCCATCATCGGCAACGTCTTCGCCGACCGCGCCGAGCGCGCCAAGGCGATCGCCGCCTGGTCCGGCGTCGTCGGTCTCGGCATCGCGATCGGCCCACTGCTCGGAGGCTGGCTGCTCGGCCACTTCTGGTGGGGCTCGGTCTTCCTGATCAACCTGCCCATCGCCGCCGTCGCCGTGATCGCGGCCCTGGCCCTGGTGCCCGACTCCCGCAGCAGCGAGCGACGCCGGCTCGACCTGGCGGGCGCGCTGCTGTCCGTCCTCGGTCTGAGCTCACTGCTGTGGGCCATCATCGAGGGACCGGTCAAGGGCTGGACCAGCGGGCAGGTCGCCGGCGCCTTCGCCGCGGCGGCGGTCCTGCTGACCGCGTTCGTCGTCCGGCAACTGCGCAGCGACCACCCCATGCTGCCGCTGCGCATCTTCGCCAACCGCAGTCTGGCGATCGGCAACATCCTCGTGCTGCTGGGCCTGTTCGCCCTGCTCGGCACACTCTTCGTGCTCGTCCAGTACCTGCAGTTCGTCCTCGGCTACCCGGCCAAGGACGTGGGTCTGCGCATCGCCCCCACCGCGCTGATCATCCTCCTCGCCGCGCCCGTCGCCTCCCTGGTCGGCCAGAAGGTCGGCACGCGCATCGCCGCCTCCGTAGGTCTCGCCTTCGCGTGCACCAGCCTCGTCGTCCTGGCCACGACCAGCAGCGACGACGGCTACGGCCACGCCCTGCTCGCCATGCTCTTCCTGGGCGCCGGCGCGGGATTCATCATCGGTCCGACCAGCGACGCCATCGTCGGCTCCCTCACGGAGAACGACCTCGGCGTGGGCTCGGCCACCAACAGCTCCTCGGTGCAGCTCGGTGCGGCACTCGGCGTCGCGGTCATCGGCAGCCTGCTGTCCGGCACCTACCGCTCCGAGCTCTCCGACAAGCTGGGCAGCGCCGTACCCGGCCCGGCCGGCGAGTCCGTGGGCAGCGCGCTGCAGGTCGCCCAACAGCTGCCGGGCAGTGCGGGAACCAAGCTCGCCGAGGCCGCCAGGGAAGCGTTCGTGTCCGGCATGCACCCTGCCATGTTCACCGGCGCGGGCGTGGCGGCGGCCGGCATCCTCGTCGCCCTGGCCCTGTTCCCCCGCAAGGGCGGAGAGCCGTCATGAGGGTCGACGGGCTGTACCTGGCGGGCATCGCCACCCACGTCCCGGAGCGTTACGACACCGAACGCGCCGTCAAGGAAGGCCTGTACGACGCGCTGGACCGGGAGGACTCCGGGATCCTCTCGGTCCCGGTGGCCGGGGACACCCCGGGCCCCGATCTGGCGGTCGACGCCGCGCGGGAGGCCGTTCGCCGCTCCGGTCACGCCCCGGACGACTTCGCCGCCGTGCTGCACAGCAGCGTCCACTTCCAGGGGCCCGACGGCTGGTCCGCCCAGCACTACGTCCTCCGCCGCACCCTCGACCGGCCGATCACGGCCGTCGAGGTCCGGCAGGGCTGTCTGGGCATGCTCGCCGGACTCGAACTCGCAGCCTGCCGCCTGTCCGCCGTCCCCGACCGTACGGCCGTGCTGCTGACCACCGGCGACAACTTCGGGACGCGGCTGGCCGACCGCTGGCGGGCGTCCCGGCTGTTCCTGCTGGGCGACGCGGGCGCGGCGGCCGTCGTGTCGAGGCGTGGCGGCTTCGCCCGGCTGCTGGCCGTCGGATCGGTATCGGACCCGGGTATGGAGGAGCTGCACCGCGGCGGCGAGGTGCTCTTCCCCCCGGGCCCGTCCGTCGGACGCGGCCTCAACTTGGAGCAGCGCAGGGAGTACTGGCGTCAGCAGTGGGCGCGGGGAGTCTCCCCGCCCATGGGGCACTTCGGGGACACCATCGCCGAAACGGCCCGCCGGACCCTCGACGAGGCCGGTGTCGCCATGGACGCGATCAAGCGGGTCGCGCACCTCGGCTTCTCCCGGTTCCCCCTCCAGGACATGTTCCTCGACTCCCTGGGCATCGACGAGGCGCGCGGCACCTGGGAGTTCACCCGCACGACCGGCCACCTGGGCGCGGCCGACCCGATCGCGGGGCTCGAACACCTGTGGACCACCGGCCAGGTCGTCCCGGGCGACCACGTGATGCTGATCGGCGCCGCCCCTGGCATGGAAGCGGGCTGCGCGGTCGTCGAGATCACCGCGTCACCGGCTTGAACCTCTCCCCCGCCCGACCCCGAACCGACCGCAGGAGGCGGCTGATGCTCGACGGATGCACACCCTGGCCCGAGGAGACGGCCGAGCGTTATCGCTCGGCCGGCCTCTGGCGCGGCGAGACCCTCTCCGACCTGCTGCGCGACGGGGCCGCACGGCACGGCGCCAAGACCGCGCTCGTCCACGGCGAACGCCGCCTGACCTACGCCGATCTCGACCGCCGGGTCGACCGGATGGCGACGGGTTTCCGGCGCCACGGCATCGCGGCCGGTGACCGCGTCGTCGTCCAGCTGCCGAACGTCCCGGAGTTCGTCGTCGTCTGCTTCGCGCTGTTCCGCGCGGGCGCCAAGCCGGTCTTCGCGCTCGCCTCGCACCGGGCGAACGAGATCCGGCACCTGGTGTCCATGTCCGGCGCGGCCGGGTACGTGATACCCGGCGAGCACCAGGGCTTCGACCATGTCGCCCTGGCCGAGGAGGTCATCGCCGACTCCGCGACGCTGCGGCGCGTGTTCGTCCTGGACGGGAAGGTGCCCGGCGAGGAGCGGTTCGTACCGCTCGACGAGGTGGACGCCGAGCCGGGACCGCTGCCCGCGACCGACCCGTCGGACGTGGCGTTCTTCCTCCTCTCCGGAGGCACGACCGCCCTGCCGAAACTGATCCCGCGCACCCACGACGACTACGCGTACCAGACGAGGGCCGCCGCCGAACTGCTCGAACTCACCCCGGAGGACGTCTACTTGGCGGTCCTGCCGGTCGAGTTCAACTTCGCCTGGGGCTGCCCGGGCGTCATCGGCACCCTCCGCTCCGGCGGCACGGTCGTCCTCGCCGACAGCCCGGTGGCGGACGACTGCTTCGAGACGGTCCGACGCGAGCGCGTCACGGTCACCTCCCTGGTGCCGACGGTGGCGCAGCTCTGGCTGGAGGCCCTGGAGTGGGGGTCCTACGACCTGTCCTCCCTGCGTGTCGTCCAGATCGGCGGCGCACGCCTGCACCGGGAGACCGCCGAGCGGATCGCGCCGGCCTTCGGATGCAGGCTGCAGCAGGTCTTCGGCATGGCCGAAGGACTGCTCACCCTCACCCGCGCCACGGACTCAGCCGAGTCGACGCTGAGCACCCAGGGCCGCCCGCTGTCCCCCGCGGACGAGATACGCGTCGTCGACGAGTCCGGCGCGGACGTGCCGCCCGGGCAGACCGGCGAGCTGCTGGCCCGCGGCCCGTACACGCTGCGCGGCTACTACCGGGCGCCGGAGCACAACACACGCGCCTTCACCGCGGACGGCTTCTACCGCACCGGTGACCTCGCCCGGCTGACGGACACCGGGGAGCTGGTCATCGAAGGACGCCTCAAGGACGTCATCATCCGCGGCGGGGACAAGGTCTCGGCCGGCGAGGTCGAGGGCCATCTGCTGACACACCCCGAGGTGGACCGGGCGGCGGTCGTTCCCGTGCCGGACGAGTTCCTGGGCGAACGGATCTGCGCGTACGTCGTTCCGGCCGCGGGCGGGGCGCCGTCGCTCACCGGGCTCAGGCGGGCGCTGCACGAGCGCGGCATCGCGGACCACAAGCTGCCCGACCGGCTGGAGATCGTGGACACGTTCCCGCTCACCGGCCTCGGCAAGGTCGACAAGAAGGTGCTGGCGGCCGAGGCCGCCGCCCGAGTGAGGAGTGAGCGGTGACAGCGGAAGAAGTGACCTCGGGGGATCTGCGGAAGACGATCGCCGACATGGTGGGACTGGGTCCCGCGGAGATAGCGGAGGACGCCAACCTGGTGCATCTGGGCCTGGGTTCACTGGAGATGATGCGTCTGGTCACCCGGTGGCGCCGGGCGGGCCTGGTGGTCTCCTTCCGCGAGCTGGCCGCCGAGCCCACGCTCGCCGCGTGGCAGCGGCACCTCGACGAGGTACGGCGGCCGGAGGCGTCGGCATGACTCCGCGCAGGGATGCCGAGGGCCTGCCCGAGCGGCCGCCGGCGCTGCTAGTCCGCGGCGGCTTCGTGTACACGGCCGACGCCGGGGCCACCGTCCTGCCCACCGGCTCGGTACTGGTCGTCGGTGACCGCATCGCCGCGGTGGGTTCCGTCGCCGAGGTCGAGGCGGTGGTCGCGGGGCTCGAACCCGGCGTACGGGCCGGGCTGCGTACGGTCGACGCCGGCCGGATGATGGTGCTGCCCGGCTTCGTGAACGCCCACTGGCACGAGATGTTCGCGCTGCGCGTCCCCTTCAAGGGCGCGCTCAGGAGCCCGGACGACCGTGCCGACGAGCCCGGCTTCATGGCGCTCGGCGGGGACGTCCGGCGGATCTCGATGGTGTTCGACACCTTCCAGGGCTTCGTGGAGGGCCTCAGGGAGGACGAGGCCGAGGCCATCGCCCGGTACTCGTTGTGGACGCAGCTCAGGTCCGGTACGACGACGCTCGGCGACGTGGGTTCCGTCAACCGGCCGGAAGCCCTCGCCGCCGCCACCCTGGGCCTGGGACTTCGGTGCGCCGTCAGCACCTGGGCCGCGGACGCGGTCTGCGCGCCGGGCGAGAGCTCGTTCCGGCGCACACGGGACGCGGATGCCGAACTGGCGCGGATCGACGGCGTCCTGACACGGGCCGCGGGCGACCCGACGGGACGGCTGCGGGCACGGCCGACCGCGGCGTACGTGCCGAACATGAGCGACGAACTGGGCGCGGGCCTCGCCCGGCTGGCGGCGGCGTACGACGTGCCGTTCGCCACGCACGTCGGCGCGCTGCGCCACGAGGCCGAGGTCGTGGAGAGCTACTACGGCACCACTCCGCTGCGCCGGCTGGACCGGCTGGGGCTCCTCAACGACCGTCTGATGGCGGTGCACTGCGCCTTCGCGGACGAGGAGGAACGCCAGTCGCTGCTCACGGCCGGCGTCCACATCAGCCACTCCCCCGCCAAGTACGGGGCGACGGGCGAGTCGACGCTCACCGAGACGGGGCTCATCCCCGAGCTGCGGGAGAAGGGACTGGACGTCTCGCTGTCCACCGACGGCGTCGTGTATCCGCTCGGCGGGATGGCGGAGACCATGCGGGCCGCGTGGCAGGCGTACAACGAACGGTCCGCCGACAACACCACGCTGGTGCCCACCGAGGCCCTCGCCATGGCCACCCGGATCGCGGCCCGCGGGCTGCGCTGGGACGACGCGCTCGGCAGCCTGGAGCCCGGGAAGCAGGCGGACCTGGTGCTGGTCCCGATCGACGACTGGCGCTATGTCCTCAACTCCCGTCCCCTGGAGGCGTTCCTGACGCTGGGCGGGTCGGCGGACGTGGACACGGTGATCGTCGCCGGGCGCGTGCTGCTGGAGGCCGGTCGCTCGACCCATCTGGACGAGGCCGGACTCCAGGACGCGTACCTGGACGCGCTGCGCTCCTTCTCCGCACGCCGGCTGGGCATCCCGGACGACGTGCTGCGGCGGCTGTTCGACGACGACCCGAGGCTTCGCCGGGGGCCGGCGACCGGCCCGCGATGAGCTCAGCCGGTGGGGAGACGCATAGCCGAGAGCAGGGTCTCCACGAGGATCTCCGGTGCGGACCGGGCGGACAGCCGCTTGGCCCGCACCTCGGCCGCGGCGGTGTGCATCAGGTTGTACAACACCGCCACCAGCCACTTCACCGGCATGTCGGCGCGGAGCGTGCCCTCCTGCTGGCCGCGGAAGATCAGCTGCTCCACCGGGGCGAGCACCCGCTCGTGGTTGTCCCGCTGCCGTTCCGCCGTGAGTGCCTCGGAGGAGGCGGCGAACACCGAGGAGTGCTCGTCCAGGACGTGCCAACTGGACCTGATCAGCCGGGCGAGGGCCTCGTCGGCCGGTCCTTCGTCGAGCCGCTCCTTCTCCAGCGCCTCGGCCGCGGTGGCCACCGACAGTTCGACGACCGCCTCCAGCAGGGCTTCCCGGGTCGGGAAGTGGGCGTACAGCGTGCCCCTGCTCACGCCGGCGGCCCGGGCGACCGCGCTCAGGCTCGCCTGCGGATCGGCCCGCACGCACTCCAGGGCGGCGCTCACGATCGAGGCGATGCTGCGCTCGGCGTCGGCCCGGAGTTTCCGCTGCTTGGTGCTGGTCGGCATGGGCGCAGCGTATGCCATGGCTCCCTCTCCAGTGTGTCAGGCGCTCGGGGAATATTGAACAGACCTGTTCGAGTTTAACCCGCCAGAGACTTACGATACATCTGACAGGCATGTTCAGATTAAGGAGACGAGGGCCATGACTTCCCCTCACAGCGCTCACACCGAGCACGGGCACGGGCACGAGCAGGAGCACGGGCACGGGCATCACCACGGCGAGGCGCCCCCGCCGCACCCGCACCGCTGGTGGCTGCTGACCCTGCTGTGCCTCGCGCAGTTCATGCTGATCGCCGACGTGACGGTGATCAACGTGGCCCTGCCGACCATCGGGGCGGACCTGAAGCTGGGCGGCGGGGCGCTGACCTGGATCGTCACCGCCTACACCCTGTTCTTCGGCAGCCTGCTGCTGCTCGGCGGCCGGCTCGCCGACGCCGTCGGGAAGCTGCGGATGTTCCTGACCGGTCTGACGGTCTTCACCGCCGCCTCGATCGCGTCGGGCCTCGCCGTCAACGGCGAGATGCTCATCGCGTTCCGGTCGGCGCAGGGCGTCGGCGCGGCCCTGCTGTCGCCCGCGGCCATGTCGATCATCACGACGCTGTTCCACGGCCCGGACCGCAACAAGGCGTTGGGCGTGTGGGCCTCGATCGGCGGCGCCGGGTCCGCTGTCGGCGTCCTGCTCGGGGGCGTCTTCGTCTCGGGTCCGGGCTGGGAGTGGATCTTCTACATCAACGTCCCGGTCGGCCTGCTCGCGCTGTTCGGCGTCCCCGCCCTGCTCGGCGAGGCCCGCGCACTGACCGGAGCCACCGAACAGCGCGGCGGGACCGACGTGTTGGGGGCGCTGACGCTCACCGCGGCGCCCGCACTGCTGATCTTCGGACTGGTCCAGGCCCGCGACCACGGCTTCGGCGCGGTGTCCGTGTGGCTGCCGCTCGCCGCCGCCGCGCTGGTCGCCGGCCTGTTCTACGCCGTGGAGCGCACCGTGCGGCAGCCGCTGGTCCGCCTGGACCTGCTGGCCCGGCGCTCACTGGTCGGCGGCAGCCTGGTGATGCTGGCCGCGGCCGGCCTGCTCATCTCGACGTTCTTCCTCAGCTCGTTCTACGTCCAGCACGTGCTGGGCAACAGCGCGTTGAAGACCGGCCTGGTCTTCCTGCCCGTCGCGGTGGCCATCTCCGTCGGCGCCCACCTCGGCTCCCAGGCCGTCGGCAGGCTCGGCTGGCGTGCGGTGGGCGTCGGAGCGTTCGTCCTGGCGGCGGTCGGTGCCGTACTGCTCACGAACCTGTCCAAGGACAGCGACGTGTGGACCGACCTGGTGCCCGGCTTCGGTCTGCTGTCGTTCGGTCTCGGCGCGGCGTTCGTCTGCGCCACCACCGCCGCCATGAACGGCCTGCCGCACCAGGACATGGGGCTCGCCTCGGGCCTGGTGAGCACCTCGCACGAACTCGGCGCCTCCCTCGGGGTGGCGGTCATCTCCGCCATCGCGGGCGCCGGCCTGGAGGGCGGCCCGGGCGTCGGTGTCGGCGGCTTCGACAACGCCTTCACCGCCTGTGCGGTGATCGCGGTGGCGGCGGCCGTCGCGGGCGCGGTCCTGCTCCCGGCCGGCCGGCCCGACCCCTCACAGGGGCCGGTGTTCGCCCACTGAGGCAGCACGGAAAACGAACGCGGAAATCCTGGAGGAATCGCATAGCGCGGATTGCCGCGCCTCGCCCTGACGGTGAGGCGCGGCAATCCCTTTTCTTTCTGCGACATGACGAAGTGACACTCCAGAAATTGACCCGATTTCGCTGGCCTCCAAGAATGGGACCACATCACATATGACGACCCGAACTCACCGTACCCACCCAAGAGTTTTGGATGAGGAGGACCATGGTGACCAACGAATCCGCACTTCTGATAGCCGAGGACGAGAGTTCGGCATTGTCGTCGGAGGAGCTGAAGCGATGGAGTTCACTGCCGGCCGACCAACAGCCCGACTGGCCGGACGATTCCTTTCCGGCCGAGACCCGGGCCGTGCTCGCGAACCGCCCGGGCCTGGTGGGCCGGGAGGAGATCCGCACCCTGCGCGCACTCCTCGCCGGCGTCGCCGAGGGGAGATTCCAGGTGGTGCAGGCCGGCGACTGTGCCGAGGACCCGGCGGAGTGCGCCCCCGGCCCGGTCTCCCGGAAGATCGGTCTCCTGGACGCCGTGGCCGGGGTGATGCGGATCAACTCCGACAAGCCGGTGATCCGGGTCGGCCGGATCGCGGGACAGTTCGCCAAGCCCCGCTCCCGGCCGACCGAGACCGTCGGAGGTGCCGAACTGCCTGTGTACCGGGGGCACATGGTCAACCAGCCGGAACCCGACGCGGAGGCGCGCCGCCCCGATCCACTGCGGATGCTCGCCTGCTACGAAGCCGCGTTCGACGCCGTGTCGCTGCTGCGCGAGCGCAGCGGGGACGCGCCCGTCCCGATGGACTCGCTGGTGTGGACCAGCCATGAGGCGCTGATCCTCGACTACGAACTGCCCCTGCTGCGCCGGGCCCCGGACGGACGTCTGCTGCTCTCGTCCACCCACTGGCCATGGATCGGCGAACGCACCCGGCAACCCGACGGCGCGCACGTCCAGTTGCTCGGCTCGGTCGTCAACCCCGTCTCCTGCAAGGTGGGGCCGACCGTCACGGCCGAGGAACTCGTCGCCCTGTGCCGGGTGCTCGACCCGGACCGCGAGCCCGGCCGGCTCACCTTCGTCGCCCGGATGGGCGCGGACAAGGTCGCCGCGTACCTTCCGCCGCTCGTGGCCGCCGCCCGGGCCGCGGGCCATCCGGTGATCTGGATGTGCGACCCCATGCACGCCAACACGGTCAGCGGCCCGGACGGCGTCAAGACCCGGCTGGTCGACACCGTGGCCCGTGAGGTGGAGGCGTTTTGTCAGGTCGTCGCGGCGGCCGGCGGTGTGGTGGGCGGACTGCATCTGGAGACGACACCGCACGAGGTCGACGAGTGCGTGGCGGACCACACCGAGCTCGACCGGGTGGGCAGTCGCGCCTACACCACTTTCTGCGACCCGCGACTGAACCCGTGGCAGGCCCTTGAGGTCGCCTCGGCCTGGCGTGGCTGACCAAGGAGGTCGTCCGACGATGAAAGGCAAAACAGCCCTGGTGACCGGTGCCGCGGGCGGCATCGGCGAAGCCGTGGTGCGCGGTCTTGCCGAACGGGGTGTCGTGGTCGCGATGGTGGACCGCCATGCCGAGGGCCTGCGCGACCTGGCGGAGAAACTGCGCGCCGACGGACTGGAGGTCTCCGGCTTCCCCGCCGACGTCACCTCCAGCGAGGAGGTCGCGGCGGTCGTGGACGCCGTGGAGAACCGGCTCGGTCCGATCGAATACCTGGTCAACGCGGTCGGCGTGCTCCGGACGGGACGCGCCGAGGCACTGAACGACCAGGACTGGAGCACCACTTTCGCCGTCAACACCACCGGGGTCTTCCTCGTGTCCCGGGAGGCGGTGAACCGCATGATCCCCAGGGGCTCGGGAGCCGTGGTGACCATCGCGTCCAACGCGGCGAGCACCGCACGGGTGGAGATGTCCGCGTACGCCGCCTCGAAGGCCGCGGCGACGACGTTCACCAAGTGCCTCGGCCTGGAGGTGGCCCGCCACGGCATCCGGTGCAACGTGGTGGCTCCGGGCTCGACGGACACCCCCATGCTCACCTCCCTGTGGACCGACGACAGCGCCGCACGCGCCTCGGTCGAGGGGGTCCCGGACGCGTTCCGGGTCGGAATTCCGCTGGGAAGAATCGCGCGCCCCGCCGATGTGGCGAACGCGGTCGTCTTCCTGCTTTCCGATCTGGCCTCGCACATCACCATGCACGATCTGACCGTCGACGGCGGGGCGTCCCTCGGAGTCTGACGGAATGCACGCCGACCATCGATTTCCATGAAGGGAGGCGGCCATGGGAATTCCGGCGATCGAGCCCTATCCCATGCCCGTAGAGAGCGATCTGCCCGAGAACACGGTGTCCTGGACAGTGGATCCCGCGCGGGCGGTGCTGCTCGTCCATGACATGCAGCGGTATTTCCTCCGCCCGTTCCCGACGGGCGAGTCCCCCGTGACCGACCTGGTGGGCAACGCGGTCCTGATCCGACAGCGGTGCGCGGAGCTCGGCATCCCGGTGGTCTACACGGCGCAGCCGGGCAGCATGACCGAGGAGCAGCGAGGCCTGCTGAAGGACTTCTGGGGTCCCGGTATGACGGCCGGCCCGGCGGACCGGCGGGTCGTCGACGAGCTCGAACCGGCCGCCGGCGACACGGTCCTGACGAAGTGGCGGCCCAGCGCCTTCTTCCGCACCGGCCTGCGCGATCTGCTGTGGGGCAAGGGGCGGGACCAGATCATCATCGTCGGGGTGTACGCGCACGTCGGCATCCTGATGACGGCCGGAGAGGCGTGCGCCCACGACATCCGCACCTTCGTCGTCGCCGACGCCGTGGCCGACTTCTCCTGGCCCGATCACCGGCTGACCCTGGAGTACGCCGCGAACCGCTGCGCGATGGTCGTATCGACCAGGACGGTGCTCGACCAGCTCCCGGAACCGGCGAAGGAGCGGCCATGAGTCCGCTCCTGGACCGTGTACTCGCCGGCGGGGTAACGGAGTTCGCGTTGCTCCACCGCGCCGGCTCCGCAGGTCCCGACGAGGTGGATCTGCTCGTCGGTCCGGTGTCCGCCGTCGCCTCGCTGGCCGATCTCCCGGTGCCCGACGGCCCCGGGGCCGGCCCGCACGAGGTGCTCGCCGTCCTTCCCTACCGCCAGGTCACGGAACGCGGCTACCCCTGCCCCGACGACGGAGCGCCCCTGCTGGCCCTCACCGTCGAGGACCAGCAGGTGCTGCCGCTCCATCAGCTCCTGGCACAGCTCCCGGACGAGCCGGTGGAGGTCGTGGACGGCGCGTTCGACATCGACGACGACCGCTACGCGGACACCGTGCGCCGCGTGGTCGACGACGAGATCGGACGCGGCGAGGGCGCCAACTTCGTCATCAGGCGCTCGTACGTCGCCGAGCTCCCGGACTGGTCCGCGGCCCGTGCGCTGGCGTTCTTCCGCCGGCTGCTGTGCCACGAGACGGGCGCGTACTGGACCTTCCTGATCCACACCCGCGAGCGCACCTTCGTCGGCGCCACCCCCGAACGGCACCTCAGCCTGGCCGGCGGGCGGGCGGTGATGAACCCGGTCAGCGGCACCTACCGCTACCCGCCGACCGGACCCGTGCTGTCGGAGGTGATGGGCTTCCTCGCCGATGCCAAGGAGACCGACGAGCTCTACATGGTGGTCGACGAGGAGCTCAAGATGATGGGCCGGGTGTGCGAACGCGGCGGGCGCGTCACCGGGCCGTATCTCAAGGAGATGGCGCGGCTCGCGCACACCGAGTACCTCCTTGAGGGCGACAGCACGGCCGATGTGCGCGACATCCTGAGGGAGACCATGTTCGCGCCCACCGTCACCGGCAGCCCGCTGGAGAGTGCCGCCCGCGTCATCAGCCGGTACGAGCACGAGGGGCGCGGCTACTACAGCGGCGTCGCCGCGCTCATCGGGCGCGACGGGGCCGGCCGGCGTGCCATGGACTCGGTGATCCTCATCCGCACCGCGGACATCGACCCGGCCGGCACGATGCGGATCGGCGTCGGCGCCACCCTCGTCCGGCACTCCGACCCGGAGTCGGAGGTGGCCGAGACCCGCGCCACGGCCGCGGGTCTGCTCAGCGCGCTGGGCACGGAACCCACCGCGACCACGACCGCACCCGGGACCCGGCGGCGACCGGGCTTCGCCAACCATCCGGACGTCCTGGCCGCGCTGCGCACCCGCAACGCGACCCTCGCCGGTTTCTGGCTGGAGGACTCCGGCACCCGCGCCCAGCCGCATCCGGGGCTCGCCGGCCGGCGGATCCTGGTCGTCGACGCGGAGGACACCTTCACCTCGATGGCCCGGCACGCGCTCGCCTCACTGGGACCGGCGGTGACGGTACGGCGCTTCGACGAGCCGTACTCCGTGGACGAGCACGACCTGGTCATCGTGGGGCCGGGTCCCGGGGACCCCCGCGACACCGGTCACCCGAAGATCGCGCACCTGCGGGGGCTCGCCGAGCGGCTGCTGGGCACGGGCAAGCCGTTCTTCGCCGTCTGCCTCGGGCATCAGGTGCTGAGCACGGTCCTCGGGCTCGACCTCGTCCGCAGGGACGTGCCCAACCAGGGCACACAGGTGAAGATCGACTTCTTCGGCCGGACCGAAGTGGTCGGCTTCTACAACACGTTCACGGCGCTGTCCGGGACGGACACCCTGCCGGGGCCCGCCGGGCGCGGCCCGATACGGGTCGCGCGCGATCCGGGGAGCGGCGAGATCCACGCCCTGCGCGGCCGGGGTTTCGCGTCGGTGCAGTTCCATCCGGTGTCGGTGCTGACCCGCCACGGCACCGACATCCTCGGCGAACTGCTGTCCGGCGTACTCGCCGACAACTGACCGCGACGGTGGGTGAACTGCTCGCCGCCCGCCTGGGCGTGCCCTTCCGGGACACCGACGCCGACATCGAGCGCGCCCAGGGCCGGACGGTCACGGAGATCTTCGCCACCGACGGTGAGACGGCGTTCCGCGAGCTCGAAGCCGAGGCCGTGCGGAGCGCGTTGGCGGACCACGAGGGAGTGCTGGCGCTGGGCGGCGGGGCCGTGCTCACCGAGCGGACGCGGCAACTGCTCACGTCCCACTTCGTCGTCCTCCTCGACGTGGCACCGGACGAGGCGGCTCGCCGGATCGGAGCCGCCTCGTCACGTCCCCTCCTCTCGGGCCCCGCCGTCGAGGACCGGCTCCTGCGACTGGCCGAGGAACGTTCGGTGTTGTACCGGCGCGTGGCTGTGCTGTGCTCGCACACGACCGGGCGAGCGCCCGAGCCGGTCGCCGACAGCATCGCGAGGCTGGTCAGGGCGTCATGACCCGGCGCGCGAGCCACCGGAGACGGTGGCCCGGCCACCACTCCCCCGGTGGCCGGGCCACACCCGGGGACCGCTTGTTTTCGGTCGATCACGGCGCCCGACCCATCCGCGCCGGCCCCGGCACACCCCGCTTCCGCCCACGGTGCCGCGAGCCCCTCTCCCGCGGCCAACGCTGTGCCCGGCGCACCTGTCCGGGCCTCCGCTCCGCTGACAGCGTGGAACCACGCGAAAGACGGGGAGGAAGAGCGGTGGAAGCCACGATCTCTTTACGGAGGGCCGTCCAGCCACTCCTGGCACACGACCCGGAAGACCGTGCCGTGAGCGCGTTCTGCGCGGCGGTCCTGAACGGACTGCGGCGCAGCAACCAGCGGGACAAGGGCATGCTCTATCTGTCCGGCCTGCTCTCGGCGCGGGGCCGGAAGACGGTGCGCAACATCGCGTCGCCGGTCGGGGACCGCGCCGTCGAGCAGAGCCTGCACCATTTCGTCGCCAACTCCACCTGGGCCGACGCGGCCGTACGCGGTGCGCTGGCCCGCCGGCTGGACCGCGCTGTACGCCCGATGGCCTGGGTCGTCGAGCCGATGACCGTCGTGAAGGCCGGCACCCGCTCGGTGGGGGTGAGCAACGCCTTCGTTCCGCAGCTGGGCCGGGTGGCCAACAACCAGCAGGCGGTGGGGCTTTGGCTGGCGACCGAAGGACTGAGTTTCCCCGTCAACTGGCGGCTGGTGCTGCCGCCCGAGTGGCTGGACGACAAGGAGCGCCGGCGGCGGGCGGAGATCCCGGACGATCTCGCGGCCGTGACACCCGAGGAGTGCGCCGTCGACGCGGTCGTGGAGGCCGCGGAGGACTGGCGGTTGAACCGGCGGGCCGTCGTCCTGGACGCCAGGCACGGGCAACTGGCGCCCGTCATCGGCGAGTTCTCCTTCCGGGCGATTCCCGCGCTGCTGCGCGTGGACGGAGACACCGAACTGCTCGTCACCGAACCGTCGGTTCCCGGATACGGGGCGGGCCCGGTCACCGCGGCACGCCTGGCGGCGTCACTGAAGGGCCTGCGGCTGCCGGTGCCGTGGCACGAGGGCACGCACCGCACGGACGCGCGCGCGACGCTCGCCGTCGCCGCTCGGGTGGTCCTGCCCACCGTCCGCGGCCGGGCCGGTGCGTCCGCCCGCCCCCACCCGCTGGTTCTGCTGGCCGAATGGGATCACGCGGGACAGCCGGCGCGGCGGTTCTGGATCGCCACCTTCACCTCCGGTTCACCCGCCGCCCTGGTCCGGCTGACCCGGCTCACGCGACAGGTGCGGCGGGACTTCGCGGAGGTGGGCACCGCGGTGGGCCTGCGGGACTTCGAAGGGCGCTCGTTCCGGGGCTGGCATCACCACGTCACCCTCGCCTCGGCGGCCCACGCGATCGTGTCGCTCAGCTCGGCGGGCCTGCTGGGCGAGGCGACGAAGCCGGCCGAGGACGTCGCCTGAGGGGCCGGGCGCCTCAACTGCCCTGGTCGCCCTCGCCGCGCACGCGGCCCCGGAGCGAGTTGCGGGTGCCCAGCAACCGCAGCGCCAGCTGGATCTCCAGCGCCGGGCCGGGCTGTTGCCAGTCGGCGCCCAGCAGTTCGGAGATCCGCTCCAGCCGGCGGGAGACGGTGTTGGGGTGTACGTGGAGCGTCTCGGCCGCGTAGGTGGGCTTGCTGCCGGAGCCGAAGTAGGCCTCCAGGGTGCTCACCAGTTCCGTGGAACGCTCCGCGTCGTAGGCGATCACCGGGCCCAGGACGGTGTCGAGGAAGCCGTCGACGTCGCGGTTGTCCGCGAGCAGCATGCCGACGAAGCCCAGTTTCCGGGACGAGGAGGCCGTGCCGCTGAGGCCCATCGCGGTCAACGCGTCGAGGCAGCGCACCGCTTCCACGTACATCCCGGCCACGGACTCCGGGCCGCCGCGCGGTCCGGTCGAGCCACCCGTCACGGGATGACCGAGCACCCGTGACAGTTCGCGGGTGACCGCACGGACCGCGGTGTCGGGATCGTCGCCGGGTATGAGCAGCACCAGGCACCCGTCGCGCACGCTCTTCACCCCGCGGATCCGGGACGCGTACGCGGAGGCCCACATGACGGCCCGGCGCTGCTCGCCGCCTTCCGGCCGCAGCACCGCCAGCACATGGGGACGGTCCAGGTCCATGCCCAGCCGCTGGGCCCGCTCGCGCAACCGCCGTGTGCTGCGCAGCGGAACGGTCAGCAATTCGTCGAGCACCTCGTCGTGCCCCTGGTGCTCGGCCACCGCGGTGCCGCGGTCGACGAGCACCAGGAGGGCCGTTTCCCGGGCGGCGTGCTGCAGGATCCGCAACTCCTGCTCGGTCAGCGGCTCTTGGCGGTGGACCAGCAGGGTGCCGAGGTGTTCGAGGCCGGCGTTGACGCGTGTCACGCAGCCGGTGCCGCCGACGGGCACGACGCGGTGTTCGGCACGAGCGTCGAGCGCCGCACGGGCCAGTTCGTCCTCGTCCAGCTTCGGCAGCTCGCCCGCGTGGGCGAGGGCGAGGTCGCTCGCGTCGCGGACGAGGACCGCCGCCGAGAGGAGTTCGGCCAGCAGTTGGGTGAGGGCCTGCAGATCGCCGCCGCACACGACGAGCTCCGTCATGCCCTGGAAGATCTCCGCCAGCCGCCGATCGGCCCGCAGCTCCTCCCGAAGCCGCTCGTTCGCCTCCGTCAGCCGCACCGTGCTGTCCCTGGCCTCGTCGAGGACCCTCGCGTGCTCGATGGCCGCGGCGGCGTGGTCGGCGAGCGAGGCCATGAGGGAGACCTCGTCGGTGGTGAAGGAGCGCGCGGTGCGGTCGGCCGTGTAGAGCACGCCGATGACCTGGTCCGCGCAGCGCAGCGGTACGGCGAGGATCGCCGACAGTCCCTCCTCGCGCACGACGGTGTCGATGAGGTCGCTGTGCGGTATCCGGTCGTCGTTCAGGTAGTCGGAGGTCCACACCGGCGCACGGTTGCGGGCGCTCGCCGCGCCGATCCCCTGGGTCTCCGGTACGCGGAAACCCTCCGTCAGTGCCGAGATGGTTCCGTCGGCGGTCCGCACGTAGGTGTCGCCGCGCTCCTGGTCGTTCAGGCTGATGTAGGCCATGTCGACGTGGAGCAGGAGCCGGGCCCTGCGGACGACGGCTCGCAGGAGCGTGTCGAGTTCGTGGCGTTCGGCCAGGTCGCGAGCGGTGTCCACGAGAGCGGACAGGCCGGTCTCACGCCGCTCCCGGCGCCCGGCCAACTCGTGGATGCGCAGGGCGAGTTCCTTCGCGCGGTGGAGTCTCGCCAGCTCCTCGGGGGCCGTTCCGTCCCGTCGTGCCCGCTGGACGAGCTCCTCGAACTGCGGCGGCAGCGCCCTCTTCGCGAGCAGTTCCAGAAAAGCGAGCTCTTCGTCAGGCACTGCGGCCACCGGCGACATCACACTCCGTGCTGCGTCATGGATACGTTTCCCGGGACTTTAGAGGAGTTTGTGGGTTCCTCCGAGACTCTTCCGTGCGGAGGCGGGGTGCCCGACCGGGCAGCATCCCGGGGTGCCCGATCGGGCACTCTTTTCGGACCAGGTCCGAGTGGCCCGTTCGAGGTGCTGTGCGTCAGCCACCGGCGGAGCGAGTGGACTCGGTGAATGGTTCACCTTCCCCCACCGGGCCGTGCCTAGGCAGAGTCGTCCCCACGTCCTCGGCACGACACGAGGACGATCAGGGGGCGGCGCGGCGCAGGCCCGCCAACCTTCTTTCCAGCTCAGGGGGATGAGCCTCATGTCGTACACCCGTGACTACACACGTTCCCTGCGGCGCTGCGAGGAGGCCCGCAGCAGGCCCGACCGGCCGCAGGTGTTCTCCATGCGGGGCCGCGAGTGGGATCTGCTCGACGACGTCTTCGCGCCGGTCTTCTCCCCGGCGACCGAGGCCTGCCTCGACATGGTGGAGTTTCCCCGCGCCGGCTCGGTGCTGGAGATGGGCTCGGGCTGCGGACTGATCGCGGTCGAGGCCGCACTGGCGGGCTGCCGCGTGGTGGCGGCCGACATCAGTCCGCAGGCCGTCGAGAACACGCGGCTCAATGCCGCCCGTCACCACGTCGGCGACCGTCTCCTGGCCGTAGAGAGCGATCTGTTCTCGGCCGTTCCCGCCGACGAGCGCTTCGACCTCGTCGTCTGGAACTCCAACTACGTCCTCGCACCGGAGGACTACCAGTTCGACGGCATGCACCAGCAGGCGTACGTGGACCCCGGATACCGGGCACACCGCCGGTTCCTCGAAGAGGCGCCCGGCCGGCTCACCGCCGGCGGGTCGGTGCTGCTCAGCTTCAGCACCCGGGGCGACCTCGACACGCTCCGCAGGATGGCCGACGACTGCGACCGGACCCTCAGCGTGCTGCGTACCCGCACCGTTCGCGAGGGCACCGAGGACATCGTCTACCGGCTGGTGGAGGTGAGTGTCGCGACGACGCGTGCTCACCGCCCGGCCGGACTGCTCACCACCTGGTCCTGACCGGACCGCACAGTCCAGACCGATCGCCGACCACGCGAGGTTTCCGCCCATGCGCACCCTGCTCGTCGACAACTACGACTCCTTCACGCACAACCTCGCCCACTACCTGGCCGAGGTGAACGGCGCGTCCCCCGTCATCATCCGCAATGACGACCCCCGGTTCGGCATCGACGACCTCGATGGCTTCGACAACGTGGTGATCTCCCCCGGGCCGGGCACCCCGGAGCGGGAGGCCGACTTCGGGATCTGCCGCGAGATCATCGAGAAGGCGGTCCTGCCGGTGCTCGGCATCTGCCTGGGCCACCAGGGCATCGCCCATGCCTACGGAGCGAGCGTCGGCCGCGCCCCGGAACCCCGGCACGGCCGCCTGTCGCCCGTGCGGCACACCGGGACGGGCCTCTTCGCCGGACTGCCCTCGCCGTTCCGGGCCGTCCGCTACCACTCGCTCGCGGTGACCCGGCTGCCCGACGAGCTGGAAGCGACCGCCTGGACCCCGGACGGCCTGCTCATGGCCTTCAGGCACCGGGACCGCCCGCAGTGGGGGGTGCAGTTCCACCCCGAGTCGATCTGCACCGAACACGGGCACCAACTGCTGGAGAACTTCGCCGAGTTGACCCGGCGGCACCACGATCCGTCCCGTACCGCGCAGCCCCGGACCGCCCAGTCCCGGACGGCTCAGCCCCGGACGACCCGGTCCCGGACCGTCCCGGCATCCGGCGCCGTACGCCCGCGACGGCCCGTCCGCAGGTTGCGTGTCCTCACCGAGTCCCTTCCCACCCGCTGGCACGACGAGGTGGTCTTCCAGCGGCTGTTCGGATCCGAAAAGCACGCGTTCTGGCTCGACAGCAGCCGCGCCGACGGCGACCTGGGCCGCTTCTCCGTCATGGGGGACGCGTCCGGCCCGCTGGCCAGGGTCGCCAGGGCCGACACCTGGCGCCAGGTGGTCCAGGTGACGTCCGGGGGTACGACGGACATCGTCCGCGGCGGCTTTCTCGACTGGCTGGACCAGGACCTGGCCGGCCTGGAGGTCGACACTCCCGACCTGCCCTGCGACTTCGTCCTCGGCTGGGTCGGCTACCTCGGCTACGAACTCAAGGCCGAGTGCGGTGGGGCACGTACCCACCGCTCGCCCGACCCCGACGCGGCGATGGTCTTCGCGGACCGCGCGATCGTCTTCGACCACGCCACCGCCACGACCCATCTGCTGGCCCTGGCCGAGGACGACGAGCGGCCGGCCCGCGACTGGCTGGACGCGACGGCCCGCACCCTCACCCGGGAACTGGCCGACCGGGTTCCGCGACCGCCGGCCGAGTCCCGGCGGCCGGCCCCGATCACGCTGCGCCACGACCGCGATCGCTACCTCGAACTGATCGGGGAGTGCCAGGAGTTCATCGCGGCGGGAGAGAGCTACGAGATCTGTCTGACCAACATGGCCGAAGGGCGTGCCCCGCTGGATCCCTGGGAGAGCTACCGGTCGCTGCGCCGCTCCAGCCCGGCGCCGTTCGGAGCGCTCCTGCGGTTCGGCGCCCTGTCCGTGCTCAGCACATCACCGGAGAGGTTTCTGCGGATCGAGGCGGACGGCACCGTCGAGTCCAAGCCGATCAAGGGCACCCGGCGCCGGGGAGCGAGCGCGGAGGAGGACGCGGCGCTCCGCGAGGACCTGCGGGCCAGCGAGAAGGACCGGGCCGAGAACCTGATGATCGTCGACCTCGTCCGCAACGACCTGGCGGTCTGCGCGGAACCGGGATCGGTGCACGTCCCCCGCCTCTTCGACGTGGAGAGCTACGCCACGGTGCACCAGCTGGTCAGCACCGTACGCGGGACACTGCGCGCCGAGTGCTCCGCGGTCGACGCCGTCCGGGCCGCGTTCCCGGGCGGCTCGATGACCGGCGCTCCCAAGATCCGCACCATGGAGATCATCGACCGCCTGGAGGGCGCGGCCCGTGGCGTGTACTCCGGGGCCATCGGTTACCTGTCGCTGACCGGAGCGAGCGACCTGAGCATCGTGATCCGCACGCTCGTCGCGTCGGGAAGCCAGGTCCGCTACGGAGTCGGCGGTGCCATCATCGCCCTCTCCGACGCGGAGGAGGAGTTCGAGGAGACCGCCGTCAAGGCGGCGCCGCTGCTCAGGCTCCTGGACAGCGGTTTCCCCGGGCGAGCGCCCATGGAACACACGGCATGACGAGCAACGTGCCCTGCCGGGGCGGGAGTTCACGCCTCCGCCCCGGCCAGCGCCCTCGGCACCGCCGCGCGCAGGGCCTCGACGGTCAGGCCCGGCCGGCCGGTCAGCAGCTCCGCCTGGCGAACGGTGCGCTGCAGCAGCGGTTCGAGACCGTCGATCACGGTCCCGCCGGCGAACGCCACCGCCCGCACGAGCCGCGTCCGTCCTTCGGCGAGACGGGCCAGATCGAGTACGACGACCCCGGAGCGGGCGATGAGCGCGGAGTAGGGGGCCGCTTCGGCGGGCGGCAGGGCCGACACCAGGATGTCCGCCGTCCGCAGCACCACGGCGAGAGCTCCGGACGGATGCGTCCGCAGCCCCATGGCGAGGCTGTGCGCCACGGCGCGTTCGGCCGCGTGCTCGGCCGGCCTCGTCATCACCAGGTCGACATGGTCCGGCCCGAGGCTCCGCAGCGCGGCGAGTGCCACGCAGGCACCGTCCCCCGCTCCCAGGACCACCGCGCGGCGCACTCCGCGGACCCCCGCCCGGCGTGCAGCATCCGCGATGCCCTGCGCCCGGGTGTTCTCGCCACGCCACCTTCCGTCCGCGAACGTGACGGTGTCCACCCTGGCCAGCGCACGCGCGACCGGCGTCACGTCGTCCAACAGGGCCACCACGGCACGTTCGAGAGGCGGCAGCAGCACGAACGCCGTCCAGTGGCAGGGGTCGAGCGAGGTGACCACGGGCGCGAGCCCCTCCTCGTCGCACTCGATCGCCACGCAGGTCCCGGCGAGTTCCAGTGCCGCCTGTGCGATGCGCTGAAGCCGCAACGTCGCCGAACGGGCGACGTCCGATCCCAGCACCGCCACTCTCGGTGAAGTACGCATGCGGGCACCGTCCTTCCGCCATGGACCCTGTGCTCAACCCTTCAGCAATACATCCGGAATGGCGTTCCGTCAGGCCGTTCACGCCGACTGACGGAATCCGGACGGGACTTCGTCACCCTCCGCGCGCTCTCGGCATCGGATGACGAAGTAATAGGCCACGCGTTGACCACCCATTACGGCCTGATTCACAGTCATATGGCGAACCAGGAAATGGCGCGACAGGGAATCGAGAACGGCGGACATCTGGTGAACCGGGAGAAAGGAGACGCCTGATGACCCATCGATCCGCGCACCGACTCACCGACAGGGTGGCCCTCGTCACCGGAGGCGGGTCCGGCATCGGCAGGGCGACGGCGCCGGCCTTCGCGCGTGAGGGCGCCACCGTCGCCGTCGCGGGACCAGAGCCGGAGGACCTGGAACAGACGGTGAAGCTCATCCGGCAGGCAGGTGGCCCGGCGAGCCCCGTCACGGCCGACCTCACCCGGGGCCCGGACGTCATCCGCGTGGTCCGCACCACGGTCGAGCGGCACGGTGGCCTGCACGTCGCCTTCAACAACTCCGGTGTCACCGGCCCCGTCCGCCCCGTCGCCGACCTGTGCGAGGTCACCTGGTCGGACGTCCTCGCCACCAACCTCACCGGGGTCTGGCTGTGTGTGAAGCACGAGGTGCGGCACATGCGGGAGCACGGCGGCGGTGTCATCGTCAACACGGCCTGCAACGTCGGCGTCCACGGCCGCCTGCCCGCCTTCGGCGCCTACGCGGCCTCGAATGCGGCACTGAGCGCCCTGACCCGTACGGCGGCCCGTGAGTACATCTCCGAGGGCATCCGGATCAACGCCGTCAGCCCCGGCCGGACCGGCACGGAGAAATCCGGCCGCGCGGAGGCCACGGCCTCCCGGGCCGGGCGGGGCGCGACCCCGGAGGAGATCGCCAACACCGTGCTGCGGCTCGCCTCGGACGAGTCGGAGTCCGCCGTCGGTCACGACCTGGTGCCGGCCGGAGGCGTCTCGAACATGCCCCCCGCCGCAGCGCTCGACCCGCGGCGCGGAACGTCCCCCACGACCGACGGCTCGGCCGGCAGGAGGGTCTGATCACCATGGCGGACATCGTGATCGCGGGTGGCGGAATCGGCGGACTGGCCACGGCACTCGGCATCTCCGGGAACGGCCACCGCGTGACGGTCCTGGAGAAGTGGGACGACTTCACCGAGATGGGCGCCGGAATCCAGCTGGGCCCCAACGCCTTTCACGCCCTGGACCGGCTCGGCGCCGGTGACGCCGTACGCGAACGGGCCGTCCACATCGACGAGTTGCGCTTCATGGACGGCACGACTGGTGAAAAGGTGGCCGTCATGCCGCTCGACGGCGCGTACCGGCGCCGGTTCGGGAACCCGTACGCGGTCGTGCACCGCACCGACCTGTACGAGCCGTTGCTCAAGGCATGCCGCCGCAGTGACCTGATCGGCCTCCGGCCGCGCTCGGCGGTCACCGGGTACGAGCAGCACGGCACGCGGGTCGCCGCGGTCCTCGCCTCGGGCGAACGTGTCTGCGGCGACGCCCTCATCGGGGCGGACGGCATCCGGTCGACCGTGCGGGCGCAGCTGCTCGGCGACGGAGAGCCCCAGGTCTCCGGGCACACCATCTACCGGTCCGTGATCCCCATGGCCGAGGTGCCCGAAGAGCTGCGCTGGCACGCCGTAACACTGTGGGCGGGCCCCAAGTGGCACTTCGTGCACTATCCGATCGGCGGCGGCGGCTTCCTCAACCTGGCCGCCACCCGCGACGACGGCGCCGACCGGGCGGTGGCCGGCGTACCCGTCGAACGCGCGCACGTGCTGGGCGAGTTCGACGGCCTCGGCGCGACCGCCCGTGCCCTGCTGGAACTCGGCCGGGACTGGAAGACGTGGGTGCTGTGCGACCGGGATCCGGTCGAGCGGTGGACCGACCACCGGGTGGCCCTGATGGGCGACGCCGCCCACCCGATGCTCCAGTACGCGGCCCAGGGCGCGTGCCAGGCCCTGGAGGACGCGGTCCATCTGGGCGACCTGCTGGACTGCGACGCGGCGGACTTCCCGCAGATCCTCCAGAAGTACGCGGCCAACCGCCGGGAGCGCACGGCCAGGGCCCAGCTCGTGGCACGGGAGATGGGCCGCCGCCTCTATCACCCGGCGCGGGAGGCCGCGAAGGCCCGCAACAAGATGCTCGCGTCATTCTCCCCGGAGCAGCTGTACGACCAGGTCGCCTGGCTGCACGGGGCACGCAACTTCGCCACGGGAGGGTGAGGGATGGGACGGCTGCGCTGGCTCACCGCCGGTGAATCTCATGGCCCCGCGCTGGTCGGGACGTTGGAAGGGCTGCCCGCCGGGGTCCCGGTGACCACCGACGACCTGGCGAACGCGCTGGCCCGCCGCCGGCTCGGACACGGCCGCGGAGCACGGATGGCCTTCGAGCGGGACCGGGTCACGCTGCTGGGCGGTGTACGCCACGGCCTCACCCAGGGCGGCCCGGTGGCCATCACAGTGGCGAACACGGAATGGCCGAAGTGGCAGGAGGTCATGTCGGCCGATCCGGTCCCTCCGGAGCGACTGGAGAACCACGCCCGCAACGCCCCGCTGACCCGGCCCCGCCCCGGCCACGCGGACCTCGCCGGCATGCAGAAATACGGCTGGTCGGAGGCCCGGCCGGTCCTGGAGCGGGCATCGGCACGCGAGACCGCCGCCCGCGTCGCCCTCGGCCAGGTGGCCCGCTCCTTCCTGAGCGAGACGCTCGGCGTGACGGTCGTCTCCCATGTCGTCGAACTCGGCACGGCCAAGGCACCTTCGGGATCACTGCCCCGCCCCGAGGAGTCCGCCGCCGTCGACGCCAACCCGGTCCGCTGTCTGGACCCGGCCGCCTCCGCGGCGATGGTCGCCGAGATCGACGCCGCCCACCGTTCCGGCGACACGCTGGGCGGTGTGGTCGAGGTCGTCGTCTACGGCCTGCCGCCGGGCCTGGGCAGCCACGTCCACTGGGACCGCCGTGTCGACGCGCGGCTCGCGGCTGCCCTGATGGGCATTCAGGCGATCAAGGGAGTTGAACTGGGCGACGGTTTCGGCCTGGCCCGCGTCCCCGGCTCGCTCGCCCACGACGAGATCGTCCCGGGGGATCCTCTTCCCGGCCGTACGACCGGCCGTTCCGGAGGAGTCGAGGGCGGCATCACGACCGGCGAGATCCTGCGCGTACGGGCGGCCATGAAGCCCATCGCGACCGTCCCCCGGGCACTGGCCACGGTGGACACCGCGACGAATCTGCCTGCCAGGGCCCACCACCAGCGGTCGGACGTGTGCGCGGTGCCCGCGGCGGCCGTGGTGGCCGAGGCCATGGTCGGCCTGGTCCTCGCGGACGCCGCCGTCGAGAAGTTCGGCGGCGACTCGGTGACGGAGACCCGCCGCAACGCGCACACGTACCTACGGGAACTGGGACACCTACGTGGCTGACGGGCCGGGCGAGCCAGGTCCGGCTCACTCCGCAGGAGCCGCAGATCGCCACGCTCGCGGCCTCGGGCCTGACGAACCAGGCGATCGGTGAACGGCTGCACCTGTCCGCCCGCACGGTCGGCGGACACCTCTACAACGTGTTCCCGAGACTCGGCGTCACCGCCCGCGCCGGCCTGCGCGACGCACTCACCGCCCTCACAGCGGACGAGTAACCGCCACCGGGCGCGGTGACAGCCCCGAATTCCGACGGCCGTCGAGCCGACGAGGGCGCCCCGGCGTCTCGTCGAGTTCCCCTCAACCGTCCAGGGCCGCCTTGGCCCGGTACGGCTGTGACCGTACCCCCCGCCCGCTGTACGGCGGCTGCCGTAGAGCCCAGTGACGGTGCCCGGGGGATGTGCGGGTGGGCCGCGGACGACACCTTTGGCACGTCGGACTCGACGCCATTTCATGAAGCTTCGTCTTTCGCCCTGCCACATCCCATTGCGCGCGAACCGGCCGGAACATTTCGGTGCGGTCCGCGGGAGGACAGACCATGCAACGCCTATTCGTCGGCATCGCCGCCGCCTCAATTCTGCTCGCGGCCACCGCCTGTGGATCGTCCGGGAATTCCGGCGACTCCGCGTCGGAAAGCGGCGGTACCACCAAGGTCAAGGTCGGGGTCATTCCGATCGTCGACGTGGCCCCCATCTATCTCGGCCAGAAACAGGGGATCTACAAGAAGTACGGTCTCGACGTCTCGATGACCACGGCACAGGGCGGCTCGGCCATTGTCCCGGGCGTGGTCAGCGGCCAGTTCCAGTTCGGTTTCAGCAACACGACGTCGCTGATGATCGCTCAGAGCAACGGCGTGCAGGTGAAGGCGGTTTCCAACGGGGTGGCGACCACCGGCGTGGACGGAAAGGACTACGGCGCGCTCGTCGTCAAAAAGGGCAGCTCCCTCAAGTCGGCGAAGGACCTTGAGGGGAAGACGGTCGCAGTCAACACGCTGAAGAACATCCTCGACACCTCGGTCCGCGAGTCCGTGCGCAAGGCCGGCGGGGACCCGGCGAAGGTGAAGTTCGTGGAACTGGCCTTCGACCAGATGCCCGCCGCCCTGGAAAAGGGTCAGGTGGACGCCGCGATGGCCGTCGAGCCCGCGCTGACCACCATCCTGAACGCGGGAGGCGTGGAGATCGCGTCACCGTATGTGGACGTGGCCAAGGATCTGACCGTCGCCATGTACTTCACCTCGCAGACATACGCGGCGAAGAACCCCGATGTGGTGAAGAAGTTCCAGCAGGCCACCACCGAGGCGCTGGCCTACGCCGACAGCCACCCCGCCGAGGTCCGCGACGTCGTCACCACCTACACGCAGATCCCGGCCTCCGTCCTGTCGAAGGTGACGCTGCCGAAGTGGCCGCAGGACATCAGCCGGTCCTCGGTGCAGACCCTGGAGAAACTCGGCGAGCAGGACGGGCTGTTCAAGACCGCCCCCGACCTGGACAAGTTGCTGCCGTGAGGACTCCGAACGCACTGCTCGGCGCGGCGGGGCTCGCGACCTTCCTCGCCCTCGGCGAGGCCGTGCCGCGACTGGGTCTGGTCAGCGCGGACTACTTCTCGCCGCCGAGCAGGATCGCGGGCGCGCTGGGCGACGAACTCGGCGACGGCGCCTTCTGGTCGGCGCTCGGCGACACCCTGACCGGCTGGGTGATCGGCCTGGGGATCGCGTCGGGCGCGGGCATCCTCTGCGGCCTGCTCATCACGGTCGTACCGTTCCTGCGCCAAGTGACGTCGTCGACCATCGAGTTCCTCCGTCCCATCCCGTCCGTGGCGCTGATCCCCCTGGCGGTGCTGCTCTACGGCAGCGAACTGCGCTCGGTGCTCCTGCTGGTGGTGTACGCGTCGTTCTGGCAGGTGCTCGTCCAGGTCCTGTACGGCGTCCAGGACGTCGACCCCGTCGCCGACGAGACGGCACGGTCGTACGGTCTCGGGACCTGGGCGCGCGTCCGGCACGTGCTGTGGCCGACCGCCCTGCCCTACGTCATGACCGGGATCCGGCTCGCGGCGGCGGTGGCCCTGGTGCTCGCCATCACGGCCGAACTGGTCATCGGCGCACCGGGACTCGGCTCGCTGATCGCGGTCGCCCAGGCCTCGCAGGCCGTACCGCACATGTACGCGCTGATCGCGGTGACCGGGGTGCTCGGTCTGCTGATCAACCTGGGGGCCCGCGCGGTGGAGCGACGGGCCCTGGCCTGGCATCAGTCCGTACGCGGGGAGGCCGTACTGTGAAGGCGCTGACACGGCAGGTGCTGTTCGCGGTGGGGCTGCCCGCGGTGCTGCTGGGGCTGTGGTGGGCCGCGTCGGACGGGAGCACCGACCCGTTCTGGCCGCCACTGCGCACGATCCTGCGCATCTTCCCCTCGGTGTGGACCGGCGAACGCCTGCGCTCGGACGTGGTGCCCAGCGTGCTGCGCCTGGCCTGCGGCTACGCGCTCGCGGGCGTCGTGGGCGTCGGACTGGGCACCCTCATCGGTTCCCGTCGCGGAGTGCGGGCCTTCTGCGAACCGGTGCTGGAGTTCCTGCGGGCCGTGCCACCGCCGGTGCTGGTGCCGGTGATCATGCTGTTCGCGGGCATCGGCGACACGATGAAGATCGTGGTGATCGCGAGCGGCTGTGTCTGGCCGGTCCTGCTCAACACGGTGGAGGGCGTGCGCGCGGTCGACTCGGTGATGCTGGAGACGGCGCGTTCGTATCAGATCGGCGGTGTCGGGCGGCTGCGCCACCTGGTGCTGCCCTCGGCGAGTCCGCAGATCGTCGCCGGCCTGCGCCAGGCCCTCTCCATCGGCATCATCCTCATGGTCATCAGCGAGATGTTCGCGGCGAACAACGGCATCGGCTTCACCGTGGTGCAGTTCCAGCGCAGTTTCGCCATCCCCGACATGTGGACCGGAATCCTGCTCCTGGGCCTGCTCGGCTTCCTGCTCTCCGTCGCCTTCCACTTCGCCGAGCGCCGGGTGCTCGGCTGGTACCACGGCCTGCGCGCGTCCACCCGGCGGTCGTGAATGAACATCGTGAAAGGGCGAACCATGCTCGACGTACGTGGCCTGCGGAAGACCTACCAGGGGTCCGGCCGGCAGGTGGAGGCGGTCCGCGACCTCACCTTCACGGTGAAGGCCGGTGAACTCGTCTGTCTGGTGGGCCCGTCGGGCTGCGGCAAGACGACCCTGTTGAAGTGCATGGGCGGTCTGCTCAGCCCGACCTCGGGAGAGGTGCTCCTCGACGGCGTACCGGTGACCGGCCCGCCGCCCGGAATGGCGATCGTCTTCCAGGAGTACGGGCGCAGCCTCTTCCCCTGGATGAGGGTCGCCGACAACGTCGAACTCCCCCTGAAGGAGAAGGGGTTGCCGAAGGCGAAACGCCGGGAGCTGGTCGCCGACGCCCTGCGGTCGGTGGGATTGCCGGACGCCGCCGACGCCTATCCCTGGCAGTTGTCCGGGGGGATGCAGCAGCGCGTGGCGATCGCCCGTGCGCTGGCCTACGAGCCTCAAGTCCTGCTGATGGACGAGCCGTTCGCGGCCGTAGACGCGCAGACCCGCGCCGACCTGGAGGACCTGGTGCGGGTCCTGTGGCAGGAGCGCGGGATCACCGTCCTGTTCGTCACCCACGACATCGACGAGGCGGTCTACCTCGGCGAGCGGGTCGTCGTCCTCTCCGCCTCGCCGACGGTCGTACAGGACGAGCTGCACATCGACCTGCCCGACGAACGGGACCAGCTGCACACCCGGGTCTCCCCTCGGTTCACGGAACTGCGGACGCATGTCTACGAGCAGATCCAGGCGGCGAAGCGGGCGGCCCGGGCGGACACGTCCGCGTTGTCGGCCGCGTCGGACGGCGAGGGGAGCGCGGCCGGCTGAGCCGGGCCCACGGCCCTCCGGATCGCGGTCGCCGTAACGGAGACGCAATCTCCGTTTTGCCGTAGGGTGGCGGCATGAAGGACGCCGCGATCCGGGTCGTCATCGCCGACGATCAAGCCCTGCTGCGGGGTGGATTCCGCATTCTGATCGACTCGGCCGACGACCTGGAGGTGGTGGGAGAGGCGGAGACCGGCCGCGAGGCCATCGAGATCGTCCGCCGCACCACACCGGACATCGTGCTGATGGACATCCGCATGCCGGAGCTGGACGGTCTCGCGGCCACCCGGGAGATCGTCTCGGATCCGGAGCTGGACGGCGTCCGCATCGTCATCCTCACCACCTACGAGGTGGACGAGTACGTCCTGCAGGCCCTTCGGGCCGGGGCGTGCGGCTTCCTGGGGAAGGGAATGCGTCCCGCGGAGCTGCCCGAGGCCATCCGGATCGCGGCGCGCGGCGAGGCCCTCCTGTCGCCCAAGGCCACCCAGACCTTGATCACGAGGTACCTCTCCCTGCCCGACGGACCGCCCACGGCCCTCTCCGGCGAACTGGCCGAACTCACCGACCGGGAGCGGGAGATCGTGGCGCTGGTGGCCGAGGGACTGTCCAACCAGGCGATCGCCGAGTACCTGGTCATCTCCCGGCAGACCGTCCGCACCCATGTGCACCGGGCCATGGCCAAACTCGGCGCCCGGGACCGGGCCCAGCTCGTGGTGATCGCCTACCGGGCGGGGCTCGTCCGCCCGGCCGCTGCCGGACGCCGACCGGAGCCGGCGTTCACGGCTTCGAGGGAAGTGCGGGCAGGCGGGCGTCCACGCTGAACTCCTCGCCGCCCTCCACGATGTCGACGCGACCGCCGACGGAAGCGGCCCGCTCGCGCAGACCCACCAGGCCCCGACCGGTGCCCCATGGGGAGTGCCGCCGGTCCCCGGTCCGGGTCACCGGGTTGACCACCGAGACCCGGAGCCGGTGCGCGGCGAAGGACAGCCGGACCGTCGCGGTCCGGGGAGTCGCGTACTTGAAGGCGTTCGTCAGCGACTCCTGGATGATGCGGTAGCCGGCCATGCTGACGGCAGGACTCAGACCGAAGGTCCTGTCGTCGCGCTCCAGGTCGACCGTCAGGCCGGCGGCCCGGAAGCCGTCGAGGAGATCGTCGAGGCGGTCCAGGGTGGGCATGGGCTCCGGCAGTGCTGTCTCACCGTCGGGCTGACGCAGGACGGTCAGCATGGTGCCGAGTTCCGCGAGCGTGCTGCCGCTCGCCGTGATCACGTGCTCGATGGCCGCCTCGGCCGCCTCGGGCTTCCGGCGCAGCAGCTGGGCAGCGGCTCCGGCCTGGAAGTTGATCACCGTGATGCTGTGCGCGACGATGTCGTGCAGGTCGCGGGCGAGCCGCAGCCGCTCCTCGACCACCCGCCGTGACGCCTCCGCCTCCCGGGTCCGCTCGGCGCGCAGGGCTCGGTCCTTGATGGCCTGGATGTAGGCGCGGCGGTTCCTGGTGGCGTCGCCGACGGCGATGGCCGCACCGAGCCACGCGATCAGCATGAGGTTGGCCGGATCGAAGACGCGCACCCCCGTCACGATCAGGGTGAAGACCTGGATCATGGTTCCGGCGATCGCGCCGGTGACCAGGGCGCGGGTGCGCGGCGCGGACACGGCCTCGGAGTACAGGGCCACCAGACAACACACGATTCCCGGGCCCGGCTCCGTCATCCACAGCAGGGCGACGAGATAGCCGACGGTCGTCCCCGCGAGCGCGACCGCCGGCATGCTCCGTCGCACCGAGAGCGGCGCCGCCGACAACAGCGTGAACAGCGTGGCGGGCCACACCGAGACGCCCTCCCGGAAGAATGCCGGGACGATGAGGGCGGCCCAGAGAAGGGCGAGCAACCCGTCGACAAGGAACGGATTGCCGAGCACCCGGCCGCGTATTCCGTCCAGCACACTCACCATCCCCCGCCGTATCACGCCGTCGATGGTTCAACCTACCCCGACCCGCGTATCCCGCGAGCCACAGTACGGCGGTCACCGTACGCGCGAGAGACGGCATTCAGGGGACGCGGGAAATGGCTTTCCGAAGGAAGTGTGAATCCATCACTTCCCCCATTTGGTCACACAAACCCGCACCCCGACAAGGATGTTGATGTGAAGCGCCGAATATTCCTTTCCGGCATGGCAGCCACCGCCGCCGGAGCGACCGCCGTCCTGAACTACGGCGGATCGCAGAGCGCGGCGGCCTCGACCGGAGGCACCCTGACGTTCCCCAAGGACTCCTACACCACGGCGACCAAGACGATCACGACGGCCGACGGTGCCGAGAAGAACGTCACGTACCGGTTCTGGGAGAACATCGTCTACGTCGCGAATCCCGTGGACCCGACCTACCAGTGCCTCAACGTCCAGCAGCCGATCGAGATCGACGGGCGGGCCGTCGACGCCTCCCACGCTCCGATCTTCTTCTCCATCCCGCTCGGCGGATTCCTCTCCGGCACACCCGGCGGCACCAATCCCGGCGGCGGCTTCCCGGGTTCGAGCCCGTCCCCGAGCGACAGCTCCTCGGCCGACCCCACCGCGTCGCCCACGACCAGGCCCCCGCTGCCGCCCGGGGCGGGCGACCAGGGCGACAACTCGGCGCTGGCCCTCGCGGCCGGCTACGTCGTGGTCACCTCGGGCGCGCGCGGACGGGACAACGTCAAGGACGGCAAGTACTACGGCAAGGCTCCCGCCGCCCTCGTCGACCTGAAGGCGGCGCTGCGGTACGTCCACAAGAACAAGGGCGTGCTCCCCGGCAACCCCAGCAAGATCATCACCAACGGCGGCAGCGCCGGCGGCAACTTCTCCTCGATGATGGGCGCCTCTGTGGGCAGCCCGCTGTTCGACTCCTACCTCCGGGAACTCGGCGCGGCCGAGGCGAGCGACGCGGTGTTCGCCTCCGCCGTCTTCTGCCCCATCATCGATCTCGGCAACGCCGACAAGGCCTACGAGTGGATGTACGGCTCGGCCGAGCTGAACGGCGAGCTGGTCGACCGGACGGCCTCGAAGCAACTGACCGCGCAGTTCGCGGAGTACCAGGCCTCGCTCGGCCTCCACGGCGTGGGCCGGTTCGGCCGGGTGACAGCCGCCAACTACGACCGGTACCTCCTGGAGAACTACGTACAGCCGGCCGCGACCAGCCATCTGCGGGCGCTCTCCGAAGCCGACCGGACGGCCTACCTGACCGCCAACCCCTTCATCAACTGGTCCGGCCACAAGGCGACTTTCTCCTGGGACGGATACATCGCACACATCGCCCGGTCCCGTCCTGTGCCCGCCTTCGACGACAAGGCCCTGTCGGAGCCTGAGCCGGGCTACTTCGGCGACGAGACCCATGTCTCCCGGCACTTCACCGACTTCGGCCTGCGTTACGCGACCGGTGACAAGACCGCCACGGTCGACCGTGACATCCCGCACAAGGTCAGGCTGACCAACCCGATGACCTATCTGGAGGAGCGCAACCCGCGTCGGGCGAGGCACTGGTGGCTGCGGATCGGCACCAGCGACACCACGCACTCCCTGACCGCGATCACCAACCTCGCCCTCAAGACGCAGAACCTCGGCGACGACGTCAACCTCAAGATGTACTGGGACGGCGGCCACGGCGCCAACGAGGACCCGGGCGACCTGATCAAGTGGATGGGCGAGATCACCGACTACAGCATCGGATAGCCGCGCGGTGACACCGGGGCGGGGCACCGGAACGGTGCCCCGCCCCACGAAGCGGTGGCGCTACTTTGCGGTGGCGCTACTTTACGAATGCGTCGCTGAACTGCCTCCACTCCTTGTCCGAGACCCAGTTCGCACCGCACGAGGGAATGGACCCGTCCTTTTCGGCGGCCACGATGTAATGCTGGCCGACCGTGAAGGTCAGGTTCTCCGGGAAGTCCGGGTCATTGCTCACCAGGATGGTGCGATTGCCGCCACCGCGCAGCCAATGGTCGACGTGGAAGGTGATCAGCGGCCCCTTCACGGAAGTGACCGTCCCGTAGAAAAGCGTCGGATAACCCGCCAGCTGGTCGGGAACAGGCGCCTGGCACTTGCCCTTGCCGTTCCCGGTGGCGGCGGCGCTGAGACTCAGCTGCTTGACGGCTTGGGTCACGTGGCCGTTGCCGGAATTCGCCGTGATTCCCGCGGTGACGCCACCGCCGAGGAGCAGCGCGGCAGCCGCCGCGAGCCCGAGGAGACGCCGGCGCCCCTTTCCTGCGGTGATCTTCGCGGTGGGATTCGTGGTGTCGATGTCGTTGTTTTCCGGCGTTGCCACAGAGTCGGTTTTCATTGCAGCCTCCACAAGACGATTGATGTCCGGCAGCGGAGCTCGTGAGGTCAATGCGGGGTCCGCATCCCTCAATAGGGTCAGCAACTCGTTGTCATTCACTGACCGCTCCTTCCTTCACTCATCTTGTGTCCGGCGAGTTCGGCGTTCTTTCGCCCCGCCTGGAGTTGTTCGGCGATTTTCTTCTTCGCCCGGTGCAGCCGCACGCTCACCGCGTTGGACGTCATTCCGGTCGCCTCCGCGATCTGCCGTGGAGCCAGTTCCTCCCACGCCCACAGCCTTATCACCTCGCGATCCAATTCCCCGAGTGCGTCCAGTGCGGCATGCAGGTCGCTGTGATCGGTGACCACGGGCACAGGTGCCTGCTGCACACTCATCAACCGGTCCACCAGGCGGAGCCTGCGTCCGTGCGCCCGGCGGGCATTGGCCAGGCAGCCCCGCGCTACCCCGTAACACCAGGGGAGCACCTCGTCGCGATCGGGCAGGAACCCGTTTCTGAGCCCGGGTACATGGTCGACGCGACGCCACAGCACCAGCATGGTGTCGGACAGGACGTCCTCGACCATGTCGGGGGCCGTTCGTCGCACCAGATACCGGTGCAGGGGCGCCGTCACCACCTGCGCCAGTCCTTCGAAGCGTGCCCGTCGCAGCCGACGGGTCTCCTGTTCCGTCATGGATTCCACGCCCCGTCCGTGTCCGACACCGGCCGACTCCTTTCAGCAAGGAGGTTTTGTCCGGATCGGCCGGTGACACACGTGACCGTGCCCTTCCACCGTCGGTGACGGTGGAAGGGCACGGTCGTTTCGGAGCGCTCAGCTCTCGTCAGGCGTCAGACGCAAGGAGATGCTGTTGATGCAGTACCGCTGATCCGTAGGGGTGGCGTAGCCCTCTCCCTCGAACACGTGACCGAGATGCGACCCGCACCGGGCACACCGCACCTCGGTGCGGACCATCCCGTGCGAGCGGTCCTGGATCAGCTCGACCGCGTCGGTGTCCTTCGGGTCGAAGAAGCTCGGCCAGCCGCAGTGGGACTCGAACTTCTCGTTCGAGGTGAAGAGTTCGGCGCCGCACGCACGGCAGGAGTAGACGCCGTTCGTCTTGGTGTCGGTGTACTCACCGACGAAGGCCGGCTCCGTGCCGGCCTGCCGCAGCACCGCGTACTCGGCCGGGTTCAGCTCCGCGCGCCATTCCTCGTCCGGCTTTTCGACGTCGTACGACATGAAGCTCAGCCCCTTACTTCGCGAGACGGTCCAGGATCCGCGGGCCGAGGTCTGTCACATCGCCCGCTCCCATGGTGAGAACCAGATCACCGGGCTTCGCCATTCCCGCGACGGCCTCGGGGACGTCCGCCTTGTCGTGGACCGGGGTCACGTCGGCGCCCGCCACGCGCGCGGCCTCGATGATCAGCTCGCTGGTGACGCCCGGGATCGGGTCCTCGCGGGCCGGGTAGATGTCCAGGACCAGCGAGGCGTCCGCGAGGGCCAGGGCCTGGCCCATCTCCTTGCCGAGTTCCTGGGTGCGGGAGAAGAGGTGGGGCTGGAAGACGACCAGCAGCCGCGCGGAGGAGGCCGCCGCACGCATCGCCTCCAGGTCGGCGGTCATCTCCGTGGGGTGGTGGGCGTAGGAGTCGATCACCTGGACGCCGGCCGCCTCGCCCTTGAGCTGGAGGCGCCGCTTCACGCCGGTGTACGCGGCCAGTGCGGGCGCCAGTTCCGCCGCCGGGATGCCGAGCGCGGCGCCCGCGGCGAGGGCCGCGACCGCGTTGCTCGCGTAGTGGCGGCCGGGGACCGAGACGGTGAAGGTGAGTTCCTCGCCGCCCAGGACCACCGTCACCTCGCTCTTCAGGCCCTGCGCGACCACGGAGAGGATGCGTACGTCGGCGTCCTCCGCCTCGCCGTAGGTCACCGTCTTCACCGAGTCGGACACCCGGCGCGTCAGCTCGCGCGCGCCCTCGTGGTCCGCCGAGATGACCAGCGTGCCGCCGGGCACGATCCGGTCGGCGAAGGTCTGGAAGGAGTCGTAGATCTCTTCCATGGACGCGTAGTTGGCGTGGTGGTCGAGCTCCACGTTGAGGACGATCGCGACCTCGGGGGCGTACTTGTGGAAGCTGCGGTCGGATTCGTCGGCCTCGGCGACGAAGATCTCACCGTCGCCGTGCAGCGCGTTCGAACCCGGGGCGTCCAGGTCGCCGCCGATCGCGTACGAGGGCTTCAGGCCCAGCTCGGTCAGGGACACCGCGAGCATCGACGTGGTGGTCGTCTTGCCGTGCGTGCCGGCCACGGCGATCGGGCGCAGGCCGTCCATCAGGCGGGCCAGGGCGTCCGAGCGGTGGACGACCGGGATGCCCAGCTCGGCCGCGCGGGCCAGCTCGGGGTTGTCCTCGCGGATCGCCGACGACACGACCACGCAGGTGGCGTCGTCGGCGAGGTGCTCCGCCGCGTGTCCGATGTGCACGGTGGCGCCCAGGGCGCGCAGCGCGTCGGCGGTCGCGGAGTCCTTGGCGTCACTGCCCGCGACCTTCGCCCCGCGCTGCGCGAGGATCTTGGCGATCCCCGACATTCCGGCCCCGCCGATGCCGATGAAGTGCGGTCGGTCCATGGCGGTGGGAAGGCCGGGTGCCATGTGTGTCTCCCTGTGCGTGCTGGTTCCGTACGGATACGGCGGACGTTCGGCGGCCAGCCTATTCGGTGCCACCGACAATCACGGACACCCGCCCGCCGCTCCCCGCCCGCTACTCCTTGCTGTGCGAGAACAACTTCAGCACCGGTACGCCGACCTTGTGACGGGCCCGCGAGGCCCAGTCCCGGTGGAAGAACTCCTCCACGTAGTGAGGGTCGGTCAGCACGATGACCTCGTCGGCGCCGATCTCGTCCACCAGGGTCTTGAGGGCGTCCAGCGGGTGATCCTCGATGAGGCGCCCCTCCGCCGCGCTGCCGGCCGCGTGCAGGGCATCCAGGGACACCGACAGGGCCTGCGCGCCGAGTTCCGCCGCGTCCTTGCCCTCGGGGGTCTCCCGCTCGTGCGCCGCCTCGTCGAGTTCGCCGAGGGCGACGTCGTCGATGGCCCGCAGCAGGCGGTCCGCCTGGTCGCCGCGGGGCTGGAGCAACACGTGGAAGGAGACGGTCTCGTCACCGTGCAAGGTGGTGACGAACTCCACGTCGGCGGACGTAAGGGCCTTCTCGATCATCAGTACGCTTGTGAACACCAGGCGCCCCTTCTCCTTCGAGGACCCGCGGGCCCTCTCTCCTCCGTGGGCCTGCCAGGCCCTGCGGAAACCATCCTGCCCCGCGATCGCACGGGTACTGCCGGATTTAGTGTGCCCGTCGAAAGCCAAACGGAACGGATCATTCCGCCCGTTTTCAGGTCCGACGGTAGCGACCGAACAGGAACCCGGCCTCTTCCAGCAGGGACACCAGTTCGAAGCGCTGAGGAACCTTAACCGACGGCCCTCCGGCGATCCGCTGCGCCTCCCCCGCCACGAGCATCGGAGAGAGAGTCAGACACAGCTCGTCGAGCACACCTGCGGCCACGAACTGCCCGAGCAGCCGCGGCCCGCCCTCGGTCAGCAGCCTGGTGTGCCCCAGTTCGGCGAGCGCGTGTACGGCCCGGGCGGGATCCACGCCGGCGCCGTCACCGGCGACCACCACCCGGGCGCCCGCCTTCTCCGCCGCCGCGACCCGCTCCGGAGCCGCCGCGGCGCCCGTCAGGATCAGCGTCGGCACCAGCGGCGAGACGAAAAGCGGAAGCGAGAAGTCCAGGTCGAGGCTCGCGGTGACGACCGCGATCACCGGGGCGGGCGCCTGTCCGGCACGCGCGCGTGGCGCCGCGAACTCCGCACGCGCGCGTGCGGGCCGATAACCCTCCTGGCGTACCGTTTCCGCACCGACCACCACGACGTCGGCCAGCGCCCGCAGGGTGCCGAAGATCCGCATGTCGGCATCGCCCGAGATGGGCTGTGAACGGCCCTCGTGCTGACCGGCCCCGTCGAGCGTGGACACCATGTTGGCGCGCAGCCAGGGGCCGTCGGCGGCGGGGTAGGCGTAGGCCTCCGCGAGTTCCGGAAGCCCCCACTCCCGGTCCGTCCCACGCGCATCAGGGGCCCCGTTCGAGGCCTGGGCTGCTGTTTCGTCGGTCACAGGGAACAGGCGTCGCATGCCGTGCAGTCTGGCACGCCCCCTAGACTGGTGAACCGTGTCGTCCTCTTCCGCCGCCTCCGGGATCAGCCCGATAGCAGACGCGGCCCCGCTGTCCCTGTGCGCCCGTGAGCCGTACGTCCCCGCGGACCGGCTGGTCGCCGAGATGGTGCCGCCGCCGCGCTTCGACTCGGTGCGCTTCGCCACGTACATCCCGGACCCGAACCAGCCCAGCCAGACCGAGGCGGTCGGCGTCCTGGAGACCTTCGCCGCCGGACTCGGCGGGGCACACGCGGCCGGCACCGCCAAGCGCGGTTTCCTCGGGTTCGGCAAGGGCAGGGCGGCCAAGACCCCGGCAGGCCCTCGTGGCGTCTATCTCGACGGCGGCTACGGCGTCGGCAAGACGCACCTGCTGGCCTCCCTCTGGCACGCGACCCCGGCCGAGCCCGCGCTCAAGGCCTTCGGCACCTTCGTGGAGCTGACGAACCTGGTGGGCGCGCTCGGCTTCCAGAAGACGGTCCAGACGCTCTCCGGCCACCGCCTGCTGTGCATCGACGAGTTCGAGCTGGACGACCCGGGCGACACCGTCCTGGTGTCGACCCTGCTCGGCCGGCTGGTCGACGCGGGTGTGGCGCTCGCCGCCACCTCCAACACCCTGCCGGGCAAACTCGGCGAGGGCCGGTTCGCGTCCGTCGACTTCCTGCGCGAGATCCAGGGCCTGTCCGCGCACTTCCGCTCACTGCGCATCGACGGCGAGGACTACCGCCACCGCGGACTGCCCGAGGCCCCGAAGCCGTTCACCGACGAGCAGGTCACGAAGGCGGCCTACGCCACCGCCGACGCATCCCTGGACGATTTCCCGCACCTCCTCGCCCACCTCGCCAAGGTCCACCCCAGCCGCTACGGCGCCCTGACCGACGGCCTCAGGGCGGTCTGCCTCACCGACGTCCAGCCGATACCCGACCAGGCGACGGCCCTGCGGCTCGTCGTCCTCGCGGACCGGCTCTACGACCGTGAAGTGCCCGTCCTGGCCTCGGGGTTGCCCTTCGACCAGCTGTTCAACGAGGAGATGCTGAACGGCGGCTACCGCAAGAAGTACTTCCGCGCGATCTCCCGCCTCACCGCGCTGGCCAGGGACGCCAAGGGCCTCGTCGAAACCGCCTAGTTCACGCCAGCCCAGGCGCACTTTTCACGCTCTCTTCCATCGGAAACGCTGCGTTAACCCTGCAAACAACCTCACCGGGTTACCGTGTCACTTGACCAGCCGTTGACCTGGCCTTGGTCTGGACGAGAAACACGAACCGGCCGAAGGGGGGCGCATGTTCCGAGGTGAGACGGCCCGGACCGTCGCGACGCTCCTCACCGCCGTCCTGCTCGCCCTCCAGTTCTTCGCGCCCACCACTTCCTTCGCATCCGCGCACACAGTCCGTCATGCGGAGGCCAAAGCACAGCCCGCGCTCAAGCCCGGCGGCAAGGCCCCGCGCTCCGAGACCATCACGTTCCGCGACTGCGGCGCCTCCGGGACCCCCACCGGCCCGATGCGTCTGCGCGACCGTCTCCGCACCGTCGACTGCGGGCCCGAGACGCCCGAACGCCCCCTGTTGGCACAGGACCCGGCGGCCATGGGCACACAGGTGGCGCCCGGCGCGGCGCACCACCGCACAGCGAGATCCTCGACAGCGCACTCTCCGGCGGCACTTCAGGTCTTCCGCTGCTGAGAGCGAAGCAGGCAGTCACTACCCCCACGCACACTGTCATGCAAGCCCGACGCGCCCAGAGGGCGCGCCAGGAGGAGTACTCACGCCATGCAGCCCCTCATCGACAACGCCCGTACGTTCGGACAACGCCCTGAGGAGTTCGCCAAACTCGCCGAAGGCCAGTCCCCGCAGGTGCTGTTCATCACCTGCTCCGACTCCAGGGTCGTCCCGGCCCTGATCACGGGCGCCCGCCCCGGCCAGCTCTTCGAGCTGCGCACCGCCGGCAACATCGTCCCGCCGTACGCCTCCGAGCACCCCACGAGCGAGGCGTGCACCATCGAGTACGCCGTGGAGGTCCTCGGCGTCTCCGACATCGTGGTCTGCGGCCACTCGCACTGCGGCGCCGTCGGCGCCCTGGTGCGCGGCGACGACCTGACCGCCGTACCCGCCGTGCGCGACTGGCTCACGCGGGCGACTCCGAAGCCGGAGGGGACGGTCGACGACCCGGCCGTCTCCGAGGGCGTGCAGGGCCACGTCCTGACGCAGCTGCTGAGGCTGCGCTCGTACCCGTACATCGAGAAGAAGCTGAAGGACCGTCAACTCACCCTGCACGCCTGGTTCTACGAGGTCCACACCGGTGCGGTCCTGGTGCACGACCCGGCCGCCGACGCCTTCAAGTCCCTGTGAGCGCGCCGATGATGACCAAATTCCCCCATCTGCGGGAGGACTTCGCCGCCTCCCTCGTCGTGTTCCTGGTCGCGCTCCCGCTGTGCGTGGGCGTGGCCGTCGCCTCCGGTGTGCCGGCCGAACTCGGCCTGGTCACCGGCATCGTGGGCGGGCTCGTCACCGGATTCATGCGGGGCAGCAGCCTCCAGGTGTCCGGGCCCGCCGCCGGTCTGACCGTGCTGGTCTTCGAGGCGGTGCGGGAGTACGGACTGCCCGCCCTCGGAGTCATCGTGCTCGCGACCGGCGTGCTGCAAATCCTCATGGGCGTCCTGAAGTTGGGGCGCTACTTCCGGGCCATCTCCGTCTCGGTCGTCGAGGGCATGCTGGCCGGGATCGGACTGGTGCTGATCGCCGGGCAGTTGTACTCGGTGGCCGGGGCGAAGGCCCCCGCCTCGGGGTTGGACAAGATAGTCGAGCTGCCCGGCGCGCTCGTCGACGCCGCCGGGAACACGAAGGCGCTGGCCTCGCTCGCGCTCGGCGCCGCCACCATCGCCGTACTGGTGCTGTGGAAGCGGCTGCCCGCCAAGGTCCGTACGGTGCCGGGTCCGCTGGCCGCCGTAGGACTCGCGACGCTCGCCGCACTCGCCTTCGGGCTGCCGGTGGCGACCGTCGAGGTGCAGGGGCTGCTCGGTTCGCTCCAGCCGCCGCCGCTCGGCGCGTTCGGTGAGCTGGCGCAGGTCGGGCTGCTGGGCACGGTGGTCGCGTTCACGCTGATCGCGTCCGCGGAGTCGCTGTTCAGCGCGGCGGCCGTCGACCGGCTGCACTCCGGTCAACGCACCGAGTACGACAAGGAGTTGGTGGCGCAGGGCACGGGCAACGCGATCTGCGGCATGCTCGGCGCGCTGCCGATGACCGCGGTGATCGTGCGCAGCGCGGCAAACGTACAGGCGGGCGCACGGACGAAGGCGTCCCGGGTGCTGCACGGCGTATGGCTGCTGCTGTTCGCGGCGCTGCTGCCGAACGTCCTCGCGTACATCCCGATCCCGGCCCTGGCGGGCATCCTCGTGCACGCCGGCGCCAAGCTCATCCCCGTCCGGGAGATCGTGTCGCTGTGGCGCGAGCACCGGGGCGAGGCGCTGATCCTGGTCGTCACGGCGCTGTCGATCGTCGCGGTCAGCATGTTCGAGGGCGTGCTCATCGGCCTCGCGCTGGCCGTCGCGAAGACGGCGTGGGAGGCCTCGCACATCAAGCTGGACGTCGTCGACAAGGGCGCCGGACCCGTCCAGGCGTATCTGTCGGGCAACGCGACCTTCCTGCGGCTGCCGAAGATCCTCGACAGCCTGGAGGCACTCCCCCAGGACCGGCCGGTCGAACTCCACCTCTCCGGCCTGCACCACCTGGACCACGCCTGCCGTACGGCCCTGGAGAACTGGGCCGAGCGGCACAGCGCGGCCGGTACCGAGCCGGTGAAGGTCACGGCCGCATAGGCGGGCCGGTGTCCGCTCCGGGGTGATCGTGGCCCCGGAGCGGACACCGGGCATACCCTTGCAGGAGCAGACAAAAAGGCCTCTCGGCAAGGGGGTCGGTCAGGATGCTCCAGGAACTGCTGGTGGCGGGCGCGGCGGCCGGTTCCGCGTGCGTGGTCTATATCGCTGCGGCGGCCAGGGTCGTCAAGCAGTACGAGCGCGGGGTGGTCTTCCGCCTCGGGCGGGTGGCCGGCGAGGTGCGGGGGCCCGGCTTCACCACGGTCGTCCCGTTCGTGGACAAGCTCCGCAAGGTCAACATGCAGATCGTGACGATGCCCGTGCCCGCGCAGGAGGGCATCACCCGCGACAACGTCACCGTGCGCGTCGACGCGGTCGTCTACTTCAAGGTCGTCGACGCGGCCGACGCGATCGTCAAGGTCGAGGACTACCGCTTCGCCGTCTCGCAGATGGCCCAAACCTCGCTTCGGTCCATCATCGGCAAGAGCGACCTGGACGACCTCCTCTCCAACCGTGAAAAGCTCAACCAGGGGCTGGAGTTGATGATCGACAGCCCGTCCATCGGCTGGGGTGTGCAGATCGACCGCGTCGAGATCAAGGACGTCTCCCTCCCCGAAACCATGAAGCGCTCGATGGCCCGCCAGGCCGAGGCCGACCGCGAACGCCGGGCCCGGATCATCAACGCGGACGCCGAATTGCAGGCCTCGAAGAAGCTGGCGGAGGCCGCCGGGGTGATGTCCGAACAGCCCGCCGCGCTCCAACTCCGCCTGCTGCAAACGGTGGTGGCGGTCGCGGCCGAGAAGAACTCGACACTCGTCCTCCCCTTCCCGGTGGAGCTGCTGCGCTTCCTGGAACGGGCGCAGCCGCAACCGCCGCAGCCCCCTCCCCCGCCCGCCGTCGAGCAGTAACATGCCGCCATGCGCCCGAAGTTCGCGATCGTCGCCGTGGCCGCCCTCCTGGGTACCGTCGCCGGATGCGGGGAGGATGGAGGCGGTTCGTCCGCGCCCGCGCCCGGCACCTCGCAGCGGATCACGGTCACGAGTACGGCACCGACCGAGAGCGGCACGGTCCCGCGCGACGGCGAGGGCGTGACACCGCCACCGGCCTTCGCAGGCGCGCCGGCGAACCCGTCCTGACGAGACGCCGCACGACACGCCCCGACCGTCCGCACCCTCGCCTCTCGCCTCGGGCACGCTGACTGGCGGGCCCCGCCCCCGCGCCGCAGGATCGAGGGAGCCGACCGGAAGGGGTGCCCCATGGCCAAGAAGGGCACGAAGGGCGAGAACGGCAAGAAGTCCAAGCCGACCGCCCTCACCGACCTGCTGCGCGTCCCCGCCGGCCGACCGGTCGACCTCTCCTCCTACGACGCCGCGGCCACCCCCGGCGGCCCCGCCGACAAGGCCGCCGGTCTCAAGGACACCGTCCGGATGGGCGAACACCTGGCCGACCTGCAGGAACGCCTGTGGGCGGCGAGCACGGCCGGCGACCGGCGCCGCCTGCTTCTCGTCCTCCAGGGCATGGACACCAGCGGCAAGGGCGGCACGGTCAAGCACGTCATCGGCCTGTTCAACCCCTCCGGCTGCCGCATCAGCGCCTTCAAGGCACCCACACCGGAGGAGCGGAAGCACGACTTCCTCTGGCGCATCAGACGCGCCCTCCCCCACCCCGGCGAGATCGGCATCTTCGACCGCTCCCTCCCCCACTTCTCGACTTCGCTCGAAGCGGGGGGACCCCCATCGAGGACGTCCTCATCGCCCGCGTCCGCGAACTCGCCCCGCACCGCGAGATCAACGACCGCTACGGCCGTATCAACCGCTTCGAGAAGTCCCTGGCCGACGACGGCGTGACGGTCCTCAAGTGCTTCCTCCACATCTCCTACGACCAACAGCGCCGCCGCCTGCTGGAACGCCTCGACAACCCGGACAAGCACTGGAAGTTCAACCCCGGCGACATCGAGGAACGCGCCCTGTGGCCCGCGTACCAACAGGCCTACGAGACCGCCCTCGCCCGCTGCTCGACCCCGGAGGCCCCCTGGTACCTGGTCCCCGCCGACCGCAAGTGGTATCGCAACTGGGCGATCAGCCGCCTGCTCCTGGACCATCTGACGGCGCTGGATCCGCGGTATCCGAAGGCGGACTTCGATGTGGCGGAGTGCCGGGAGCGGCTGCTCGGCTCCGGCTGACGACCCATCCTGACGACCCGTTCCGTGTCGATGGCCAATTAGTCACTTTTATTCACCTATGTTCCTACGGTGACCATTCGAGTACGACGAGTCGCCGCCGCCTGTGCACTCGGCGCCGCGCTCACCGCCTGCGGGGCCCCTTCCGCGCCCCACGCCACCCGTCC
>NZ_JAWOAI010000010.1:0-45695 GCF_033194735.1 Streptomyces sp. W16 | reverse complement strand
CCAGTACGTCGCCAAGTACAACGCGGGCAGCGACGTGCCCTTCACCACCTACACCTGGGGCACCGGGCAGAGCTGCGCCCAGTCGTCCCAGACGGTGATCTCTTCCGCCTCACGCGGCCAGATCCGGGTCGTCACCGCCTTGGTGTCGGCAGTGTCGCGTTTCCACAGCGCCGAGAGGGGCTTGGGCTCGGGTCTCTCGGCCGCCTGGGCGACGGTCAGCCCGCCGGCGGCGAGACTCAGGGCGACGCCGAGCGCCACCCCGGGTATGACCCGTACCTGCCAACGGCGCAGTCGTGACCTTCGTTTCCGGAACATGGAGAGATGACCCCCGTGAGAAGTGTGAGAGGGACCGCGTGAGCCAGGAGCGCGGAGCGCGGAAAACGTGCCGGTGCGTCGGCCGGCCCGGGCGGTGCCCCGGGCCGGCCGACGGAAATCAGCCGATCATCGTGTCGACCTGGTCGCTGTCCGCGGCGGCGCCGACCCAGATCCGGATGTCGTTGATCCGGCCGGGCAGGTAGTACCCCCAGGCCCCGCCGACGTAGCCCTTCCCCACGGCCAGTTCGGCCGTGCCGACCTTCGCCGTGTACGCGGTCTCCACGTCGTTGCGCGTGGAGTCCAGGTAGAGCCGGATCGTGCCGTCCTGGGCGTCGTACACCCCGGTCAGCCGGACCGCGCCGGTGAGGGCGGCGCTGTCGGAGGTGACCGCGTCGAAGCTGCCGTCGCTGTTGCGGCGGCCGAACTTCCAGAACCCGGCCGGGTCCTCGTGCAGGTTCCCGTCGTCGTCGAACCAGGTCTCGGTGCCGGTCCGCTGGTACCACAGTCCCCACGCCGAACCGTCGGCGCTGCGCTGGCCGAGGACCTGCCCGACGTAGTCGGTCGCCTTGGTGCTCAGGACGGCCCGGTCGAGTTCGACCTCGGTGGTCACCGTGAAGGAGCCGGTGTCGTCGACGACCGGTCCCGTCACGGTGGCCGCGTCGTTCGTACCGTCCAGGACGATCGACTCACCGTCCAGCGCGGCGCCCCCGGACAGGGTCAGCGAACGACCGTATCCGGTAAGGGAGTCGGCCAGCGTGGTGCCGGTCGCACCCTGAGGATTCCAGTTGGCCATCAGTTCGGTGGCGGTGGCGGTGCCGGTGGCATCCAGCAGCTTGGCCTCCTTGGCCACGTCCGCCGGCTGCAGGGCCTCCGGGAAGACCGCGGGCTCGTCGATACGGCCCTTCCAGTACTGCGTGTACGTGCCGTACACATAGCTGGCCCGGCCGATCTGCAGGGCACCGTCGGGGGTCTGGACCTCACCGCCGGCCGGCACGGCGACCGGGGGGTCCTGGGCACGGCCGTTGAGGAACAGTTGGATGGTCTTGGCGTCGGCGTCATAGACAGCGGCGACGTGGGTCCACACCTTCAGGGGCACGCCCTCGGCGGTCGAACCCGTGGTGACGAAGTGCCGTCCCGTGCTGTCGCTCCAGTTGAAGCGGAAGATCCACCGCTTGACGCCGCCCGAGTAATAGAGAACGAACCCCGAACTGTCGCTGCCGGTCTGCGACATGACACCCCGGTAGACACTGTCGTCCGTGAGGTACGCCCAGGCGGACACGGTGTACGAGGACTGGGTGTTGACCACCGGTCCCGCGGTCGCGGCGTACCCCGTCTGCCGGGTGGCGTCGGAGTTGTCGTTCAGCACCAGCGACCTGTCCTGCGAGCCGCGGCGGCCGAGGCCGGACCAGCCCGCGCCGGTGTTGTACAGGGTGGCCGGGTGCCGTACCCCTTCGGTCGTCGCGGAGTCGGACGCGTTGGTCTCGCCTGAGCCGACCGCGCTGTCGTTGAAGTTCCATCTGGCCGAGGCGCCCTTGCTCTCGGCGACATTGATCCGGATCGCCGTCGTGTCGCCCGACTGCCCCGTCCCGACGCTGTCCACCGCCCGCACGTACAGCACCTGGAGGCCGGACAGCACGGGCTTCACCGAGCGGAGCACCGAGCTCGTGCCCGCCACCTTCGTCCACTTGGCGTCGGTGGCGAGCTTGTACTCGAACGCCACGATGTTGGCGTCGGCCGCGTTCTTGGTGAAGACGAACGCGCCGGCCTTCCCCGGCCCGCCGGTCGCGGCACCGCACCCGTCACCCTCGACCGGGCACACGTCGTAGAGCGAGCCGGGCGGGTTGGTGATCGTCGGCGCCTTGGGCCGCGTCGAGTCGATCGTGAAGTAGCACCAGCCCTTGGTCGTCACCGTGCTGTGGCTCTCGATGTTGTTCGCACCGCTGTTGTAGTAGGAGCGCGAGAACACCGCCATTCGGTACGGGGTGTTCTGCTTCAGCGTGATCGGCGAGTCCTCCGTGACCTTGACGCCGTCACCGACATAGCCGGAGCTGGGCCGGACCGGCTCGGTCACCAGGTCCCAGGTCCCGTCGCTCTGCTTCTCCTGCACGGTGAAGTGGGCCCGCAGGTTCGCGCCGCTCTCACCGCCCGCCTCCGTCTGCACCACGCCGCTGAGCTTCGGCTTCGGGTTCGACAGCCAGGCCGGGTCCGCCGGGTCCGTCTCGCACGAGGTGCCCACGATCGGGCTCGTGGGCACACCCGGCAGACCCACATAACTGACATCGAGTACGGCGTCGTCGTCGAACCGCTTCCAGCCGTTGGGGTCGGACTCGTTGGCCGCCTTCAGCATCAGCGTGAGCCTGGCGAAGCCCCCGGCCGCGAAAGACTTCACCGTGCTGGTGAGGTTTTCGTAGCTCTGCGTCGGGTCGTCGTTGAACTCGATCGGCGCGTCCGGCTGACTCGGACTGCACGCGTCACCGCGCCCGGCCGAGACCGTACGGTCCCCCATCACATCCCAATTGCTGGTCGGCCCCGGCCAGTTCGTCGCCGACGAGATGTTCGGCGTCCGCACCAGCTGAACGGCCGTCTTCTCGCAGGACATCGAGAACCGCTCGGTCACCCGGAACGTCGCGTCGAGCACCCGCTTGCCGCGCAGCGCGGTCGGCGCGAACTCGAAGTACATCCGCTGCCGGTAACCCGAGCCGCAGTAATAGCCGATGCCTCCCGTCACGTACGTCCCGCAGTAGCCGATGCCCTCACCGTCACTGCCGCCGGAGAAGTTGTAGAAGGTGTCACCGTCCGAGGACAGAAGCGTGCGCTCCGACTCCCCCCAGGTCACATCGGGGTCGACGTACACCGGGTAGACGGTGTCGTCACCGGTCAGCAACCCGGCATCGGGCACGACGGTGATCGAGTCGGCGTCCGCCGTCACGGGGAGGACTGCGGTGGCGTCGCCGTCACTGGGGCCGGACGCGGGGTCGGGGGTGGAATCGCCGGTCTCGGGGGTTGGGGCCTCGGCGGTCAGGCCCTCAGCGGTCAGGTTCTCAGCGGTCAGGTCTTCTGCGGTCGGGTCCGCGGCGGTGGCCGACTTGCCGTTTTTGGCGGTCGGGTCCGCGGTGGCGGCCGAGGAGGTGTCCTCGGGGGTCGGGTTCTTGGCGGTGCCCGACTCGCCGTTTTTGGCGGTCAGGTCCGTGGCGGTGGCCGAGGACGTGTCCTCCGTGCGGAGCGACATGGTGGACGCTCCGGACGTCGTCGCCGCGTCTCCCGCGGAATCCCCCGCGGAGTCCCACTGCCGGGCGGTGGGGGCGCGGAACACGGCATTGCCGTTGTCGTCGACGGCGTCCAGGCCGCCACCGCCACCGGCTTTCAGGGTCAGTCCCTGCGCCTCGACGGGAAAGTCCAGCGTCTTCAGTTCGTCGCTCTTCGCCGCCTGGGCCGACTTGACGACGAGAACCTCGCGGTAGCCCTCGCCGGTCGCGGTCATCCGGAGATCCACTCCGGGCAGCACCTCCGGGTACACCGCCGAGGCGCCGTCCAGGGTCGGCTCGGGCAGTTCGCCCGGCCAGCCGACCGTCAGCGACTTGCCGCCCTCCGCGAGGGTCACCAGGTCGGCGCCGTCCCCGCCACCGGAGAAGGACACGTCCGCCACGGCCGCCTTCGGGCCGACCGTGCCGTCCGCCCGGCGCACCAGCGTCGCGTCCGGCGCGGCCCACGATCCATCGTCCTGCTTCACCCGGACCGGCGCGGTGGACATGCTGAGGGAGAAAGTAGTGCCGTCCGGATTCGCGTATGTCGACGTGTATTCGGTTCGCTTTCCGACGATCTCCACGCGCTCACCGGTCGCCACGGCCTTCGCGGCTGCCTTTTCCGCCTCGGGGGTGTTCTCCTTCGAGGCATTTTCCCCGGAGGTGTTCTCCCCGGAGGATCCGGAAAGCGAATCCGCGTGCGCCGCCGAAGCGGTCGCGGTGACGCCGACCGCGGGAATCCCCGCCAGTACGGCCATCGCCGTCACGAACCCCGCGATATCTCTCAACCGCCGTCTGCGCACGCCGACATGACGGTGCGTCACAACTGATGCCACAACAGCCCCCGTAGCCCCGATGCTTCAACATCTGGTCACAAGTTCTACGCGGATTGAGCGCACTCGGTCAAGATCCGACCAAGATCTACCCAAGTCAATTGCCCGTCACGATCCGGGCCGCATCTCGACCGTGCGGCCAAACATGAATTTTGGGAAAACTACGGGGAATTCCACGGGTAACTAATAACGACTGCCAGGATTAGCGGTTCACCAAAAGGGCGATCGCGGATATCTCTCCCGACCGCACGACCTCACGACCAGATCAGACGGTGAGGACGAGCTTGCCCTGGAGGTGACCGCCGTCGAGCAGCCGGTGGGCGTCGGCGACGCGGTCGAACCGTAACGTCTGCTGCACATGGACCGGGAGCCGGCCTTGTTCGACGAGGTCGACGAGACCTCGCAGGGCGACGGGGTCGAGGTCGACCGCGATGCAGCTGAAGCGCATGCCGGCCGCCTCGTACCTGGCGATGAGCTCCGCGTTCCCCCCGGCGACCGCCGTCACTAGGTGACCGCCCGACGCGTAGCACTTCGAGCGACCGCTCGACGGTGCCGCCGCCGCCTCGACGTGCGAGAGCGACGCCGGCTTGCGGGCCAGGACCTCAGTCCTCGCTCCGGGGCAGGCGCGACGCCCGCGTCCTGCGCAAGCCGCTGAGCACACCGATCGCCACAGGCACGACCGCGATGACCGCGCTGGCGGGCCAGTCGATGGGCTCGGGGCGGAGGTGTCCCATGAGCCAGAGGAACACCGTCCCCACACCCCAGGCCACCAGGAAGAGGGCGACATCGGCTCCAGTCGCCCGCCGCAGTCCCGCGGACGGCGCAACAGGAGTCCGCCCCCAGGACCCATCGGGCATACGCCGGGCCAGTTCCCAGCGCACGCCAAGGCTCGCCAGGCCGAACAACGTCCCCATCCCAACCCCTCACAGCACCACACCCCACGTGACGGCGGATATGGCCAGGCCAGCGAGACCGCCAAACCCGACCGCGGCAATCAGGCCGGTGCGCACGGGATACCGAGCGGCCAGCGCCTCCACCTGCCCACGAGAGCTCATCCGCGCGCCACCTCCATCGTCGTTCAGGGCAACACGACGTCCGGGCGGACACCGGGCCTTGCCATGTGTCAGCCACGGAGCAGGTTCGCCGGGGAGAATGGCTGCCGCGGTGCCGATCGAGTCGGCGTAACCACCGGTCGTCCTGTGCTCTTGGAACAGCCGGTAACTGGGCCCACCGGCAACTGCGGCGACCACACTGCCACAGCCCATCCCGCCTACCACGGTGTCCGTCAGTGCGAGGCCGACTCCGCCGACCCAGGTCAGAGCCCTGATGGCAGACGACGAGCCGGGCCGTACGGGATCACCAGGTGTGAGCCACGTCCACCACGAGATGGTTGGCCGTCTGGAAGACCTGGAACGGCAGCCGGGCGCGGACGCCCAGTCCGGCCTGGGTGTATCCCTCGGAGCCGCCTGTGACCTTGAACTCCCGGAAGGTCCGGTACCCGGTGACGTTGGCGGACGGAAGCGGCGGGTAGGGCTGTCCGGTCGCCGGGTCGTAGCGCGAGGAGAACAGCGAGATCTCCAGAATGGCTCCGCCCTTGATCGGAACCACGATGTCGCTCGGGTCCTGATGCAGTACGTCGACGTAGCGGACGGTGTAGCCGATCGGGTCGGCCGTCGTGCCCTGGGCGTCGAAGACCAGGCGGTCGAAGCATTCGTGCTGTCCGGTCCGCACGTCGGTCAGTCGCCTGGAGGCGACGGCGTCACCGGTCTTGTCCAGGCTTCCCCACGTCACGGCACAGTCCACGGCCGTCGGCGCGGCCACCGCCGGAACCGTGCCGGCCAACAGGCCGCCGCCCGCCAGCATTGTCGCGGCCAGTGCAGTACCTATCCGTCGCATGACTACCCCCGGTAGCTCGCGTAGGTGTGTGTCCTTTCAGACCGGCGGCTTTCCAGAAGGTTGTGCGCAGTGAAACAGTCCATTGCGACACAGCGGCCCTTCCAGCACCAACTGCCCCGCAAAACCACAGGGTTTCCGCGTGCGCCGCCGCCTGATGCTGTTCTTCCTGACGCTCCGTCTCCGCCTGGGCATCGCGAGCACTGTGCTCGACATCGACCGCATCGGCCACCGCCTCGCAGTGCGAACTCCCGCTGGTGCACGTAAGAGGCGTAGGCGGCGATGGTGGAAGTGGGAAGCCCCCAGACACGGGAAAAGGCCCCGACCGGCCCATAAGGCCAGGTCAGAGCCCCGCCGACAGACGAGCCGGGCCGTACGCCGGGGACAGATTCACCGCGGGCGAAAGCGGCTTCTCACCTGCACGGGCGTTCACGCGATCAAAGACCGTGCACATCGCGTGCACACCGATTCGACTCGATGCCGTGGAGAGACGGTCAAAACACCACGCGCAGCGCAGTGAACGCCCTCGCCTGCAAACCTCCTGGGACATCCCAACAGTCAGGGTACTGAGGAGTGCGACGGCCGACGGTGGTTGACGTCGCCGCGGGCAAGCAGGGTCCGGTCGTGGTCGAGCAGCAAGGCAAGGCGGCTCTGCAAGGAACGGGCCGAGGCTTCGGTGTAGGTGATGAGAAGTACCTGCGTGCCGGGCACCCGGGCCAGCAGATGCTTGACTCGGTGCAGGGCGACACCGTGTTGCTGGTGCCGAGTTCGCCGGTGACCTGGGCGGGCCCGACGTACCTGGGCCGGTAGGCAATGTGCCGCCGGAGGGGTGGAGGAAGATTCCCTTGGCGGCGAAGGGCTTGGCCAGGATGTCGGCCAGTTCGTCGAGGCCGGTGCCGAGCGCGATGCGGATCCGGGTCCGGATGACGGCGGCGGCCAGGTCGTCCCCGGCCATCTCCTCCCCCATGCCCGGACCGACGATCGTCTTCTGGCGTACGGCCACCAGCGCCCAGCAGATGTCGTCGGGGTCAAGGCCCTCGGCGAGCAACCAGAGCGCCTCGTATCAGTCTTCCGGCATCAGCACGGCACCTACGCGCTGTGGTACGCGTGTGTGGACGAGCGCTGAGGCATTTCCGTGACTGTCAGCCGGAGGCCCTATGGTCGTTCCCACGTGCCACGACCGCATCAACTGCCAAGGGGGACAATGATGCAGGCGAAGGAGACGCTGTTCGCCGATCTCGTGCAAGGGAGGGCCCAGCAGTTCCAGGTCCCTCTCTATCAACGGACGTACTCCTGGACGGAGAAGCAGCTCAGACAGTTGTGGGGCGACATCCTGGAGCAGGCCGAGCTGATCGAGCGCGGGGAGAAGGCGAACACGCACTTCCTGGGGTCCGTTGTGCTGGCGCCGTCGCCGCAGAACGAGGCGACGTTCCCCTGCTGGCTCGTCGTCGACGGCCAGCAGAGGCTGACTACGCTCTCCCTCGCCCTGGCTGCGATCCGCGATCACGTCAGGGACGCCGAGCCCGACGAGGCCGAGCGCATCGACGAGGAATATCTGATCAACAAACGGAAGAGTGGCAGTGACCACTTCCGGTTGCTGCCGACCCAGGCGGACCGGCCTCAGTTCGCCGCGCACGTCCGCGGCCCGCGCACGGAACAGGCCGCCGGCGGTGGTGTCGCCGCGGCCTACGCCTACTTCCGCAGCAAGCTGGTCGAGGCAGCCGACCCCGCCGCCCCACAGGACGTGTTCCGCATCGAGCAGGCCATCACCTCCCGGCTGACGCTGGTGGCGGTGACCGCCGAACGCGGCGACAACGTGCACCGCATCTTCGAGTCCCTCAACAACACCGGACTCAAGCTCAGTCAGGCCGACCTGCTGCGCAACTACCTGTTCATGAAGCTGCCCACCCGCGGTGAGCGTGTCTACGAGACCTACTGGCTGCCGCTGCAGGACAGCCTGAGCAACGAAGAGCTGGAACAGCTCATGTGGCTGCAACTGGTCCTCGACGGCGACGACCGGGTACGCCGCCAGGACCTCTACGCGGCTCAGCAGCAGCGCTTCGAGCGCGGCAAGGCAAGCGAGGAGGAGATCGAGGCGTACATCAAGGAGTTGCACCGCAGTGCCGCTCTCTTCCGCCGCCTGCTGCACCCCGAGGAGGAGCCGGACACATCGGTCCGCGCCCATCTGCACCGCTTGGACGCCTGGCAGGCCCAGGTCACCTATCCCGCGCTGATGCTGCTGCTCGACCGGCGCGAGCAAGGGGCCCTCGACTCCTCGGACACGGCCCGTGCGATGTCGTACATAGAGAGCTTTCTGGTGCGCCGGATGATCTGCCGAGTGCCGCTCAACAACCTCAACAGGATCTTCCAGGCCGTTCCCGGGCAGCTGCCGCTCGACGTGCCCGTCGCCGAAGGGCTGCACCAACTGCTCTCCGCCGACAACCGGTTCTGGCCTGACGACGACGACCTGCGCGACAAGATCCAGAAGGCGCCCTTCTACCAGTTCGGACGCCCACAGCAGCGCAAGATGGTGCTGCGGCGGCTGGAGGAGAGCTACGAGCATCCCGAGCCGGTGGACTTCGCCGCCGCGCAGCTCACCGTCGAGCACGTCATGCCGCAGTCGCCCGGCGACGAGTGGCTCCGGATGTTGAGCGAGGAAGTGACCGGCGGAGAGCGCGCGGAGGACCTGCACTCCCGGTTGCAGCACACCCTCGGGAACCTAACGCTCACCGCGGTCAACTCGGAGCTGTCGAACCACCCCTTCGAGCGCAAGCAGGGCCTGCTGCAGGGCAGCCATCTGGAGATGAATCGTCGTATCGCCGCGACAGAACGCTGGGGCGCGAAGGAAATCCTTGCTCGCGCCGACGAACTCACCGACCGTGCGGTGGCGTTGTGGCCGGCCCCTCTGCGCGGAGTCGGCCGCGCGGAGCGCAGCCGGGACTGGCGCCTGGCCCACCAGGCGCTCGCGGCACTCCCCCACGGCACCTGGACGTCCTACGGCGATCTCGCCGCGTTCCTCGGCTCCGGTGCCCAGGCGGTGGGCAACCACCTGGCGAGCACACCGGGGGTGGCCAACGCCTACCGGGTACTCACCTCCGAGGGCAAGGTCTCCGCGGGCTTCAGCTGGACCTCAGAGGACGAGGAAGGCGACGTCCGTTCCCGGCTGACCGCCGCCGGCGTCGCATTCACGGTGACCGGAGCCGCCGATCCCGTCCAGCGCCTCACCGCTGACGATCTCGCTCTGCTGGTCGCCGAGGACGACGACCAGACCGACGGCTCGGACACCGCACCAGGCATGCCGGGCAACCAGGACGAGGAGACACGCGCGGACCGCTTCTTCCGCCAACTCGCCGCGGACGACTCCCCCGAGACGGTCGAGGCGGTGCGCACCCTCATCACTCGCTGGGAGGAACTCGGCGGCTGGATCGGGCACGGGGCGGGCCAGGTCACGACGAGCGCGTTCCTCATGCTCGGGGAGGCGGGCACGACGGGCCGGGGCATCTGGCCGCTGACGCTCTATCCGGGCGGCGGGCGGGGCGGCACGGCACAGGTGGTGTTCCAGTACCTCGCCGCGCGGGAACCGTTCACCGACCGTGGCCTGCGCCTCGAACTCCTCACGCGCCTCAACGAACTGGAGGGCGTCGACATCCCGGAGGGCAAGCTGGAGCTGCACCCGAGCTTCCGTCTCTCAGTGCTGAAGAAGAACCGCAATCGGGAGCTGCTCGCGGAGACGCTGGCGTGGTTCCGGGACCGCTGGGAGAGGCGGGGCGCGGCCTGAGTGGACGCCGGGACCCCGCCTCCCGCTCAGAGATCGTCCGGGAGCAGCCGGAAGGCGGGGTGGCCGGTCAGCGGTCGCATCATACGGAAGTGCCGGTCCGTCGTGAACATGTCCGCCGTCTCGTAGGCGGCCGCCAGCGCCACGTTCATCGCGTCCGCGAGCCCTACTCCCGCACCGGAGTCCGCGTCGGCATACCCACGCATGACCGCGATGGCTCCGCGTAGGTGAGGAGCGGCGTCGGGAACCGTGAAGCGGCGTGCCTCGGCCTGCCGGGCGATGAAGTCCAGGGCGTTCAGAGAGGCCGCGAGACCGATTCTCTGCGTCAGCAGGTAGTCAAGCTCGGCAAGGACCAACGGGGAGACCACGAGGTGGCCCACGCGGGCGAGCGCATCCCTGTGGGCCGTGTGACGGGGATCCTTCGGTACGAACATTCGGTACAGCGCGTTGGTGTCGGCGATCACGACCGGGATGTCACTCATCGCCGTCCTCCGAGATTCCCACGCCACCCATGCCCCGCAGCGTCGCCTCGATCTCGTCGTTGTCGAGCGCGGGGCCGCCGAGGTCCGGGAAGTCCAGGTCCCCCATCGGATCCGTACGGAAGGGATAGGCAGGGCTGGACGGCCGGGCCTCACCACCGGAGTCGGTCGAGTCCTCGTCGGTCACCGGCGACAGTATGGCGACGGGCCGCCCGTTCTTGGTCACGGTGATCCGCTCGCCGCGCTCGGCGGCGGCGAGGATCTTCGAGGCGTTCTGATTGAACTCGCGAGCGGTCGTCTCCATGTACTACACAGTACTACCGTACGAGCTCGTACTCAGCCCAGACAGTCTTGCCCGGACCGTAGACCCGCGGATGCCAGTCCCAGCGCGCGGCCAGGCGCGATACGAGGAGCAGCCCGCGGCCCGTCTCCTCGGTACCGGCGGTGTCCGGGACGGCGAGGAGCCGGGGAAGGCTCTCGGCGCGGGTGTCGGTGACCTCGACGCGCACGGTGCGGCCGTCGCCCCCGGCATGCACGCGGAGGTGGAAGTCGCGCCCGGAGACATGGCCGTGCCGCACGGCGTTGGCGGTCAGCTCCGCGACGATCAGCACGACGTCCTCGTGCGGTTCGGTGCCGTACGGGATGCCCCAGGCGTCCAGACGGAGGGCCGCGAGGCGCCGGGCCAGGCGTGCTCCGCGCGGTGTGGAGGTGAAGCGCATCTCGAAGGTGTGGCCGGACGGGTCGGGGGCGGTAGTCAAGTGCGGGGCGGGGTCGGTGAGTTGAATGGGGGCGGTGGGGCTGCCGGGCTTGATTGTCATGCTGACCACGGTCCCCTTGGTGGCGTAGCGTGACCAGCGGTGACGCACCGCGTGGACCGGCTGTACGTGCGGCGTCGGTACGGGTACGAGGCGCGCGGCGTTACGGCGTTCCCCGCGGGGGCGTTGGGCCAGGGAGGCGAGGGGTCGATGACGGAACGCAGGGGTACGGCAGCGGGGGACGAAGGTGTTCCGGACGCCGGTGGAGCAGTCGTGAGTCTCGGGGACGGGTGGGAGAGCGACGACGGGGGCGGGCGGCGGCCGGAGGACGATGCCGGGCGGGGCGTGGTGATCGCGTTCGGACACACTATGAAGACGCTGCGCATGCGGGAGGGCTTGGACCGCGACACCTTCGGGAGGGCGATCGGGTACTCGGCGGCGACAGTCGCGTCATACGAGCAGGGACGGCGGATCCCGAGCTGCCGGACGATCGACAAGTCGGACGAAGTGTTCCACGCGGCAGGGTTGTTGAGCGTGTGGAAAGACGAGGTGGAGCGGGCGCAGTACCCGGTGTTCTTCCAGGGGATGGCCGCCTTGGAGAAGGAGGCCATTGAGCTGCTCTCCTACGACGCCCTGGTGGTCAAGGGGTTGCTCCAGACCGAGGAGTACATGAGGGCGCTGCTCGCCATGCGGCGTCCGCCTCTGGACCCGGAGACGATCGAGCTGCGGGTGGCCGCACGGTTGGCTCGGCAGGACATTTTCGACCGGCGGCCCGCGCCGCTGCTGAGCTTCGTGATGGACGAGTCCGTGCTGCGGCACCGGTACGGCGGAAGGGGCATCCTGCGGGGGCAGTTGGAGCACCTCCTCCTGATCGGTCAGAAGCGGAACGTGGAGATCCAGGTCATGCCGACGGACTGCGAGGACAACGCGGGTGTGAACGGGCCGTTCACGGTCGTCACGCGCAAGGACGGCAAGAAGTTCGTGTACGCCGAGGCAGAGGGAACCAGCACCCTTCAGACCGACCCCGAACGGACGACTCTCGCCGCCGCCCGTTATGGGATCATCCGGTCGCAGGCTCTCAGTCCGCGAGAGTCACTGACTTTCATCGAAGGGTTGTTGGGATCGCTATGAACAACGCTGAGTCCTCAACCATCGCCTCGGCCCTTGCCTGGTTCAAGAGCAGCTACAGCGGGACCGAGGGCGGCGATTGCGTAGAGGTCGCGGCCAGTACGGCAGTTGTGCACGTCCGGGATTCCAAGGCCGTCGCCGGGCCCCTCGTCATGGTGTCGCGTGAGGCGTGGGCGGGGTTCGTCGAGTTGATCTGACACGATGTGATCACCGCCTCCCATGGCACACCGATCGGTAAGTAGGATTTACCGATCGCGCAGTCGTTGCGCGAGTCATGGGGGTGTGCGGTGAACGGCGCGGCTCTGCCGTTACGTATCGGTCCGTATCTCGTCGAGCGGCGGCTCGGTGCGGGCGGGATGGGGGAGGTGTACCTCGCCTACTCCGTCGCGGGCGAACCGGTCGCCGTGAAGGTGATCCGGCCCGACCGTACGGATCCACACACGCGCGCCCGTTTCGAACGCGAGGCGACGATCGCGCGCACGATCTCGGGCACGGGCCGTGTGGCCCGTTTCATCGACGCGGACCCGTTCGCCGAGCAGCCTTGGCTGGCCATGGACTACGTCCCCGGCCGCCCGCTCGCCGACGTCGTGACGAACCAGGGTCCGCTGTCCACACCACTGGTGGCGAGCCTTGGCGCGCTGCTGGCCGAGGGGCTCGCCGCGGTGCACGCCGCGGGCCTGGTCCACCGCGACCTGAAGGCTCAGAACGTGGTCCTCGGCGACTTCGGTCCGGTGATCATCGACTTCGGCCTCGGCGCCTTCGTCGGGGCGTCCAACGCGTCGCTCACCCAGGCCGGCATGGTCATCGGCACGGTGCGCTGCATGCCGCCCGAACAGGCCCTGGGTGAGCTGGAAGTGACACAGGCCGCCGACGTGTACGGCCTGGGCACCGTTCTGCTGTACGCGGCGACCGGGCACTACCCGTACGACGGCGCCCGGTGGGAGGCGGTCGCCGCGCAGGTCGTCAACGCCGAGATCGGCCCCGATCTGTCCGGACTGCCCGATGAGCTGACCCCCGTCGTGACGGCCATGCTGGCGCACAAGGCGGAGGACCGCCCCTCCCTGGAGGAGGTGACCCGGCAGTGCGCCGACCTGATGCGTCTGCTGGGCACGAGTCCGGCCCGGGCACGGCGCGCTCTGATCCAGGAGACGACGCCGAAGGACCATCCCACGATGGTGCCGCCCCAGCCTGACACGCCGATGCTGGACCGACTCGACTCGCTCGAAAGGCTGCTGCGCGAAGAGTCGGCGTCCCCGGCGGAGAACATCCCCGTCCCGCCGCCCGACGGTGAATCCGGTCCGGGCTCCCCGGCCGAGAGCGGTATCGAGAACGACGTTGAGAATCCGCCCCCACCCGTGCTCGTGCCGGAGCCCCAGCTCGGACCCGGAAGCCCGGCTGAACCCGCGCCGCAGAGGGGCCGCCCTCCCGCTTCCCGGCGGGTCGCCGACGAACTGCGCAAGCGTTACGCGACAGGCCCGGCTCTCACCTGGTCGAAGCGCTGACCCCTTCTTCCCCCCTTTCGTCGGCGGTGCCGGTCCGGGCGGACAAAGGGTGGGTACCAGCACACCGCACATCACGAGCACACAGTCCACAGAGGAGCACCACGTGACCGCGGCGATACAGCCCGAGGTTCCTGAGGCGCGCGACGCCGACACGACTCGGGCTGCGTCCCCGGCCGGTACGCGGCCGGCCTTCGCCCCCGGCGCCCAGGTACGCATCCGCGACGAGCAATGGCTCGTGAAGTCCGTCGCGGAGTCCCGCGACGGACTCATGGTCGAGGTCAGCGGGGTTTCCTCGTTCGTCCGTGGCACGGACGCGGTGTTCTACTCCGGCCTCGACCAGATCGACGTACTCGATCCGCGCAAGACCCAGCTCGTGCCCGACGGCACGTCCAAGCACGCCAAGGCCCGCCTCTACCTGGAGGCGGTCATCCGCAAGACCGCGCTGCCGCAGACCGAGCACGGCATCGCGCTCGCCGACTCCTTCCTCATGGACCGGCAGGAGCATCAACTGCGCCCCGCCGAGCTGGCGCTGTCCATGCGGAACCCGCAACCCCGGCTGCTGATCGCCGACGTGGTCGGTCTCGGCAAAACGCTCGAAATCGGCGTCACGCTCTCGGAGTTGATCCGGCGTGGGCGCGGCGAACGCATCCTCGTGGTCACGCCCGCGCATGTGCTGGAGCAGTTCCAGCGCGAGCTGTGGACCCGCTTCGCCCTGCCGCTGGTGCGCCTGGACTCCACCGGTATCCAGCGCATCCAGCAGGAGATCCCGGCAGGCCGGAACCCGTTCGCCCACTTCAAGCGCGTCATCGTCTCCGTCGACACCCTCAAGTCGGCGACGTACTCCCACCACCTGGAGAACATCACCTGGGACGCGGTGGTCATCGACGAGTCGCACAACCTCGTCAACAAGGGCACCCGCAACAACCGCCTCGCCCGCCGCCTCGCCGAGCAGACCGACGCACTGATCCTGGCCTCCGCCACTCCGCACAACGGCGACGCCGAATCCTTCGCCGAGCTGATCCGGATGCTCGATCCGGCGGCGATCGCCGACCCCAAGAACTACAAGGTCGCCGACCTCGACCACCTCTACATCAGGCGTACCAAGACCGACCGCGAGGTGCGCGACGGCCTCAAGGGCAAGCCCTGGGCCGAGCGCGGCCCTTCCTTACCGGTGCCGGCTCCGGCGACGCGGAAGGAGACAGCCGTCCTGGAGAAGCTCGCGAGCGAGTGGACCCCGGGGGACCCGAACCGTTCGTCGGTCTGTGCCGATCCTCTGGTCGGCTACAACTTCCTGAAGGCCTTCCTCTCCTCCCACGTCGCCTTACGGAAGTCCCTCACCAGCCGCCGCGCCTACCTGGACAACCCCATGAGCGGCATGGTGAAGGGCAAGGACGGCAAGAAGACGGACTCCCCCAAGCGCCGTGCCGCCCTCGCCGCCGAGGGCAGAGCCCTCGCCGAGCTGGCGTCACTGGTCGCCGACCTCACCGACCAGGACTCCGCCAAACTCGACGCGCTCGTCCGCACGTTGAAGGACGACCTCGGCGTCGGCCCAGGCTCCGAGCGCCGCGTCGTGATCTTCTCCGAGCGGGTCCACACCTTGGACTGGCTGGCCCGGGAAGTCCCGGCCCGGCTCGGTTTCAAGAAGAAGAACCAGGCCAAGCCCGACGCGACGCGCCCCTGGAAGGCGTACGACGGCGCTGTCGAGGTCATGCACGGCGACACCACCAACGAGCAGCAACAGCAGGAGATCGTCGACCGTTTCGGCCGACGCGAGGAGCCGGTGCGCCTGCTGTTCACCGGTGACATCGCCTCCGAGGGCGTCAACCTGCACCACCAGTGCCACGACCTCGTCCACTTTGACCTGCCCTGGTCCCTCATCCGCATCGAGCAGCGCAACGGACGTATCGACCGCTACGGACAGGCGGTCAGCCCCGAGTTCCGTGCCCTCACCCTCACCGCAGACGTGCCCTGGAGGCGTGACGAGGAGAGCGGCGAGATGCTCACGCTCGACGACCGGCTCGTCGGCACCCGCCTGCTGCGCCGCGAGGCCCAGGCGCACGAGATCGAGACCGGCGAGGGCAGCGCCGAGGCCGTCACCGGCCTCTACAGCGACAAGAAGGAAGAGGACCGCCTCACCCGCGACCTCATCAAGGGCGGCACCGTCGAGCGTTCCATCAAGCAGTCCCAGCAGGAATCCGGCGGGGTCCTCGCGGGGCTGCTGGCCGGTGCCAACGCCTGGCTCGCGGACCCGACGGCCGCCCCTGGCACGCTCGGCACGGCCGCGGTGTCCCAGGCAGACGTGCCCCATGTGTTCGCCGACACCAAGGCGTACTTCCACACCGCCGTGGACCTCATCTACCCCCAGGCCGAGCGCGAGGCCCTCGACTGGAAGCCCGAAACAGCCCACGGCCGCATCGAGTTCACTCCGCCCGACGACCTGCAGTACCGCTTCCGCGAGCTGCCGAAGTCGTACCTGGAGCAGGAGAAGATCCTCACGACACCCAAGTACGACGGCACGCTGCGCATCACCTTCGACAAGCAGTACGCCGCCGACCGCCTGGAAGCCGCCCGCAACGCCAAGCAGGGCAAGACAGACGAGCCCACGTCCCAGTGGCCCACAGTCTCCTACGTTTCCGATATCCACCCCGTGCTCGACTGGGTGACGGACAAGGTCCTCGCCAAGCTCAAGTACGACGAGGCGTTCGTCCTCGCCTACCAGCCCGACGCCGACAAGGCCAGACGAATCGACGCCGCTCTGCCGGAAGCCCTCACCGGCCCGGTCTACCTCCTCCAGGGCGTCTACTCCAACACGGCGGGCAAGCCGACGGTCGTGGAGTGGATGGCTGTCACCGGCCTCGCCGGGGCTACGCCCCGCGTATGGCGCATGGACTCGGCGTTCCTCGCCGCCTGCGGCGTAGGCCCCGACATGCCTGGCCGCGCCCACCCCGTCGACCCCGACCTCCTCAAGGAACTCGTTCCCGCGGCCGTCGACGCGGCCGAGACCCACCTGCGTGAGCGCCGCGCCGATTACGACAAGCAGGTCGACTCCTACCTGGCCCCGTACGAGGACCGGGTTCAGGTCTGGGAGCAGGGCGCGCTGATCGCCGTGGGCAACCAGCAGCACCGCCGTAAGCAGGTGTACGACACCGCCGCCCGCCGCCGCGACCTCGTACGCCGTCTGCGGACCGACGGTGACCCGATGCTGCGGGTCCTCGGCGTCCTCGAACCCCTCCACACCGCCACCGTGTCCGCCGCGCACGCCGAGGAGTCCGCACGATGAGCTACACCTACGACTCCTTCGCCAACCGCGGCGAATACCTCTCCGCCCACTACTTCAGCGAGGAGTTGGAGAACACCCTCAAGAAGGGCAAGGCGGGCGACGAGGGCCTGTTCACCCTGTGGACCAGCCGCGAGACCGACCCTCACGACCCACAGCCCACTCCGCGCGAACTCCTCCCCCGCCTTCGCGGTGAGTACCTGGCCACCGTGCGCCCCTTCCTGGCCTCCCGCGCCCAGCAGGAAGAACTCGGAAGCACCTACGACGACCCGACGGGCGAGTGGGCCGAGCACATCACCACCTGGCACACCGCTGTCCTCGAAGCCCTCGGCTACGGTGAGCGTCCTGAGCCGATCACCGTGCACAACGCGGGCAGGGAGTACGAACTCCAGGTCGCCTGGCACGGAGACGGCATCGTCGCCCTCGACTGCGGCTGGACCGCCGGCCTCGACGACGCCCTGAACCCCGACGAGGCCGGGCAGCTCCTCCACCCCCTCAAGACCGCCGACGGCCTCCTCGAAGTCGGCGAAAAGCTGGCGGGCTGGCTCTTACAAAGCGAACTGCACGAGCCGGGCGGCGAGATACCCCGCTTCGTCCTACTCCTCTGCGGCGGCGTGCTAGTCCTCGCCGACCGTAACGCCTGGGCCGAAGGCCGCTATCTCGCCGCCGGCCTGGACGCGGCCCTCGCCCGCAACGACACGGCGAAGGCCGGCGAACTCGCCCTCCTCGCCGCCTTGTTCTCCCGCGACATGCTCGCGCCCCGCCCCGACGGCAAGGGGCGACGCATCGACGACCTGCTGAAGGCCTCCCGTGACAACGCCGTCGGCGTCAACTCCGAGCTACGCAAAGGACTCCAGCACTCCGTCGAGATCATCGCGAACGAGGTACTCGCACGCCTGCGCAAGGAGGAGGTCGAGCCGCGGGAGATCGAGGACCTCAAGAAGGGCCCGTTCGCCAAACAGCTCACCCGCGAATCGCTGCGCTACCTCTACCGCATCCTCTTCCTCCTCTACGCGGAGGCCCGCCCCGAGCTGGGCATCCTGCCCGCCGACGACTCCACGTACGAGACCGGATACTCGATCGCCCGGCTGCGCGAACTGGTGGCGCGCGAGCGGAAACTGGTCGACGAGGACAGCCGAGGCGGCTTCCACCTCTACGCCTCCCTCGACGTCCTCTTCAACAAGGTCAACTACGGCCACAGCCCGCACGGCACCGAAGCGGACGACGACAAGCCCGCCGAGGAACGCAGCGAACTGCGCGGCCTGCGCTTCGAGCCGCTGCGCAGCGAGCTGTTCGACCCGAAGTCGATCACCCTCATCGGCCGCCGCATCCTCCACCCCCACTGGGACGAGGACGGGAACGAGCAGCCACGGTGGCTGGACCTGCGGCTGCGCAACGAGGCGTTGCACCAGGTGCTGCGCCTGCTCACCATGAAGGAAGCCGGCCAGAAGGGCAGACAGGGCGGCTTCATCTCCTACCGCAACCTCGGCATCAACCAGCTCGGCGCCGTCTACGAAGGCCTGATGTCCTACACCGGCATCATCGCCAAGGACGACCGGGCCGAGGTCGCCAAGCCCGGCGCGAAGAAGGGCGACAAGCAGTACGGCGACCCCGAGAAGGGGTCCTGGCTCATCCCGGCCGATCGGCTGAAGGTCTATCCGGAGAACACACACGTCGTGTACTCCGCCCAGGACGCCGAACAGTACGGCCTGCGCGGCCCCAAGAAGTACGCACCCGGTACGTTCGTCTACCGCTTGGCCGGCCGCGACCGCGAGATGTCCGCCGGCTATTACACGCCTGAGTCGCTCACCAAGGTCACCGTCGAGCTGGCGCTCAAGCACCGCCTCGACCAGGAGAAGGACGCAGACGGCAACACGGTCCGGACCCGCGCGAGCGAGCTCCTGCGCTACACGCTCTGCGAACCGGCCGTCGGCTCCGGCGCGTTCCTCAACGAGGCGATCAACCAGGTCGCCAAGGAGTATCTGAAGCGCCGTCAGAACGAGCTGGGCATCAGCCTGGACACGTCGAAGACTCTGGATGCCGAGCAGAAGGTGAAGGCGTACATCGCCCTCCACAACGCGTACGGCATCGACCTGAACGCGACGGGTGTGGAGCTGGCGGAGGTGTCGCTGTGGCTCAACACCATGCACCCGGGTATGCGTGCGCCGTGGTTCGGCTTACACCTGCGGCGGGGTAACTCCCTTATTGGTGCGAGGCGTTGGGTGTACGAGGCCGAGCGCATCAAGAAGGAGCGGACGATCGGCGCGCAGACGCCGACCAAGTTGCCGTTCCGGTCGGCTGGGGACGGTGCGGAGCAGTTGCTGCCGGATGGGGCTGTGCATCAGTTCCTGCTGCCCACGCCTGGTTGGGGCGCGGTCGCGGGGCGAGCGGGGATGCGAAGAAGTTGGTGGAGCAGCTCGCGGGGACGCAGGTTGACCAACTGAAGGCGTGGAAGAAGGGCGTTCAAGCCAAGCCCAAGACGACGGGCGGCAAGGGCAGCCAGCTCGCCCGGTTGCAGGCTGCGGCCCTTCGCGTCGAGTTCTTGTGGAAGCTGGTCGCCAAGCGCATGGAGCTGAGCGAGCAGGAGATCGCCCGCACCATCGATGTGTGGGGGACGGATCGTGAGGAGGACGCAGAGGAGTACGCCTTTCTCCGTCGCGACAAGCAGAACCCGGACCAGAGTCTGCCTCTGACCAAGGAGCACGTTTTCAAGGACCTCTTCGCGGCGGAGGGTTCCCCGTACTGGCGGCTCAAGCAGGTCATGGACGCGTGGTGCGCGCTGTGGTTCTGGCCGCTGGAGAAGGTGGCGCTGCTGGATGGGGCGGATGCGGAGTATGCGACGGCTCCGGTGGTGACGGCGGAGGCCGGGGCCGACCTGGATGCGTTGCTGTCATCGGTAGCTGCGCCGACGGTGGAGGTCGAGGAGCGTGTGCCTGAGCCCACGCCTGCGCCTCAATTCCTTGAGCCCGGCCTCCTGTTCAGCATGGATGGCGACCAGATTTCCTTGGGTGAGGCTGCGAGCGACAACGAGGCCGGGAAGAAACAGGCCAAGAAGGCACGTGCCTCCTCCGCTCCCAAGAAGGCCAGTGGACCGGCACGCCGCCGCGATGTCATTCCGCTAGCGGACGTGGACGACTGGATCGCTTTCCTGGAGTCCATGCTCGGCACGGGAACGGTGCCGGAGGACACCTTCGCCACGACGGTTGACTCCTTGAAGGAGCTGAAGAAGCTCGAAGACCTGGTCCAGGCCGAGATGGGCATGGACGATGCCCGTAAGGCGGTCGAAACGCGGTATCCGTGGATGCGGGTCGTCCGTGACATCGCGGTAGAACAGGGCTTCCTGCACTGGGAGTTGGACTTCGCTGGTGTCTTCACCGGCGAGGCGAGAGGCTTCGACCTTCAGGTGGGTAATCCACCGTGGGTACGGCCGGAGTGGAAAGAGAATCCGGTCCTCGCGGAGTACGAGCCGTGGTTCATGCTCACGGAGAAGCCGAAGGCGGAGGACAAGAACCGGAGGCGGGATGTCGAACTCGCACGCGAGGAGGTGCAGGAGTACCTGCTCAGTGAGGTGACGAACACAGTGACGATGGCGAGCTACCTATCGGCGGCGCCCGTCTACCCGCTGGTTTCGGGGGGCCAGCCGGATCTGTACCGGGCGTTCATGTGTGAGGTGTGGGGTCACGCGGGGCGCGGCGGGGCAGCAGGGATGGTGCACCCGGACACGCACTTCGCGGGAGCCAAGGAGGCGAAGCTGCGGGCGGCGGCATACCGACGGCTGCGCATGCACGGGGACTTCGTGAACGCCAATAACCGGTTCTTCCCGGAACCGGTTGGAGACGCCACCCACTTTGGCGTTCACATCTACGGCCCCGACCAGCCAGTCGACTTCTACTCGCTGGCTTGGCTCTACTCGGTGGATGTCTTGCGATTCTCGGGTGGTGCTGATGACCCTGGAGAGGATCCCGGTGTCAGGTTCAACGGCAGCTGGGATGAACGGCCTCACCCGAAAAGGATGGTTCGCGTTACCCGTGGAACCCTCGAACGGTGGCAGCGACTCGCCGGCGAGGATGGGGTATTGGAGGAAACGCCCCTGCTCACCCCTGTGAGCACGGCGGAGGATCCGGCGATCGACGTGTTGGGGATCTATGCCTTGCGACTCGGTGCCATCCATCCGGATATCTCCCCTGGGTACCACGAAAGCGGCGCCAAGAAGGCGCAGTTCGGCCCCGACAAGAACCAGCAGCTCATCGACTACAACACCGGGATCGACGGCCAGGACGACTACCACGCGACAACATGGAGCGACGTCATCCTCAAGGGCCCGCAGATCGGCGTGGCCAACCCGATGTTCAAGCAGCCGAGCCAGGGCAAGGGCGAAAGGCGCGGCCTCTCCCCGATGGCAATCGCCGACGACGCGGTGCCTGAGTCGGAGTACCGGTGTGTGGCTCCACGGGACGTGTTCCTCGGCGAGCAGGACAGGTGGCCCGACTGGGAGCGGTACGAGGCGCTGCTCGCGTCGCAGGAGGAGCGGGCGCAGGCCCGGGTCCGGATCGCGGAGAAGCGCAAGGCTCAGGCGGACGAAGTCGAGGACGAGCTGGTCGAGAAGTTCCTGCTCGCCAAGGCGAGTTATCCGTACAGCGAGGACTATCGGGTTGCATGGCGCGAGATGGTTGCCCCTGACACCGAGCGTGCGCTCTATGGCGCCGTGTTCCCGCCAGGGACAACCCACATCCACGCAGTGCGTTCCGCTCGACTGGCGACGACGCGCCTCACCCTGCTCTCCGCAGGTTTCTTGGCGGCGCTCCCGGTTGACTACCTGCTTCGGACCGCTGGTGTCGGACACCTCGATGTGGCCCAGGCCAAGCGCCTTCCAGCTCCTCAAGATGACCACCCCCTTGCCCCAGCCCTCCTCCTCCGCGCCCTCCGCCTAAACGCCCTCACCACCGCCTACGCCGACCTCTGGGCAGAGCTCTACGACCCGAATTGGCTGGGCTACGAGCCATGGGCGATCGAATGGCCCTACCTCACAACCGAGTTGCACAAGGTCACCCCCACCTGGCAGCGCGACACCCCGCTCCGTTCCGAGTACGCACGCCGAGCCGCACTCGTTGAGATCGACGCGCTCGTCGCCGTCTGGCTCGGCATCGACGCGAACACGCTCATCGCCATGTACCGGGCCCGATTCGCAGTGCTGCAGGGATATGACGATGTGACGTCGTTCGATGCCAAGGAACGCAAAATCGCGGCCAAACGAGACACCTACGGCTTCGACCAGACCAAGGACCACTGGACCCAGTTCGAGGCCCACCAGAAGGACCCCAAGACCGCCCCTGCCCCCGACGGCTACACCGCCCCCTTCTACAAGGCCAACCGAGAACGCGAAATGCGCGAAGCCCACGCCTACTTCAAGCAGCGCCTCGACGAAGCCGTAGCCAAGGGCCAATGGGACCCTGAGAAGATGGAGGTCCCGACCCCGTGAGGCCGACCCTCGAAGCACAGGGACTCAAGGAGAGCCTGCTCCAGTACCTGTCCACGACGTACGGCCTCGCGGACGAGGGCGCCCGAAAAGCCCTGCACGCCTTCCTTGGGGACGAGACGACGGGCATGTTCCGCGGACCGTACCTCCGTCTGCGTACCCCCTTCACTCCGGCCGACGACGGCTGGCAGCAGCACCTGGACTGGGTGCGTACCGACGGCTGGACGCCGTACGCCCACCAGGCCCGTGCCTTCGCCCGGCTCACCTCGAAGAACGGCCACACACCCCAGCCCACCCTCGTCACCACAGGCACCGGTTCCGGCAAGACCGAGTCGTTCCTGTACCCCGTACTCGATCACTGCGCCCGAGAACGCGCGGCCGGGAACAACGGGGTCAAGGCGGTCTTTCTCTATCCGATGAACGCCCTGGCCACCGACCAGGCGGCCCGTATCAACCAACTCCTCACTGATTACGACGAGTTGAGCGGCGTACGAGCCGGCCTGTACATCGGGGAGAAAGCGGCGACGCACTACGACCGGGTGTACACCCGCCGCCAGGACATGCAGCTGTCCCCGCCGGACATCCTGATCACCAACTACAAGATGCTCGACCTGCTCCTGCAGCGGGCCGCCGACGCACCGCTGTGGGACGGCAGCGACATCCGTTACGTCGTCGTCGACGAGTTCCACACGTACGACGGCGCGCAGGGCACCGACGTCGCCATGCTGCTGCGCCGCCTCGCCATCGCCGTCGATGCCAACCAGCCCGGCAAGCCACTCGGCGCCATCACTCCTGTCGCCACCTCCGCGACCCTCGCCTCCGGCACGGACGCCGACGGAGTGGCCCAACTTCTCTCCGTGGCCACCAACGTCTTCGGCGCCGAGTTCGCCGAGGACGCGATCGTCGGCGAAGACCGGCTGACGGTGGACGAGTTCATCCTCGGCGAGGACGAGTCGATCCCTGACGCGAGATTCCTTCCCGGTCAGGCCACGCCCCCGGAGACCCTGACCTCCTTACCGGACCCGGCCTCCGGCCCCGAAGCGCTCGCGGACCTCGCCGAGGCCGTCACCGGAAGCCGTGTCACCGAGCCGGTCGCCCTCGGCGCCGCGCTCAAGCGCAACCGGCTCACGTACGCGGTCCTGAACGCCTTCGACGGCACGGTGCACACCTACGACGAGGTGCTCGACGTGATGCGCCGCAGTGGGGCGAGGAGCTGGGACGAGGCGATCACGACGCGGCCGCAGATCGCCGCGGCGGCCCTCGCCCGCTTCGTCGCCCTGCTCTCCGTGGCGCGCGATCCGGAGGCGCCGGCCGCGATCAGCCGCCCCCTCGTACAGATCGAGGTGCACCAGTGGGCGCGGTCCGTCACGCGCATGTTGCGTGGCGTGCTGCCTTGGCCGAAGGCCGAGTTCGCGTGGGACACGGCCGGGGCGCGGAGCCAGTCGCGTACGACGCCGGACACCACCACCTCCCGCGACACCAAGGTCTTCCTGCCCGCGGTGTACTGCCGCGAGTGCGGGCGTTCCGGGTGGTCGGTCCTCGCCCCCGAGTCGGACTTCGAGGAGCTGAACTTCGAGGCCCACAAGATCCGCCGGGCCACCGTCACCGCCGACAAAGCCAAGGTGCGCACTCTGGTGGCGGCCGCCGACAACGAAGCCCGTGAGGGCAACGGCCGTACCGTCATGGACCCGGCAGCGCAGAAGTCGCTGACGACCGGCGGCGCGGGCGTGCTCATGGTGCTCGACGGCCTGTCCCAGCGCCTGCGTCTGCCCGACCCCCAGGGCGACTACGACGACGAGGGGAACCCGGCGCCCGCCGGCCCCGACTCCGCCTTCGTCCTCGTCCAGCTCGGCGACACCGCGGAACGCGCCGCCAAGGACGACTGGTGCCCGGCCTGCGGCACGCACAACGCGATCCGCTTCGTCGGTACGGGTGCCGCCGCGCTCGCCGCCGCGTCCGTCACCCAGCTGTTCACCGGCGGGGAGATGGACAAGGACCAGCGTGAGACGAAGACGCTGTTGTTCAACCACTCGGTGCAGGACGCCGCGCACCGGGCCGGGTTCGTCGCCTCCCGCTCGTACACCTTCTCCCTGCGCGCCCTGTTCACCAAGCACCTGAGCGAGCAGCGGCCCAGCGCGCTCAACGACCTCGTCGCCGACGTCGTCGCGGCCACCACCGATCGCGAGACGCTCGCCGCCGTCGTACCGCCGGACCTCCATGACGACACGGGCGTGGCGCGCCTGCTGTCAGGCGCGGGACGGGGCGGAGACAGGAAGACCTGGGACCTGATCGGTGAACGGTTCGCGTTCGAGGCCGTGATGGAGTTCGGTCACCGTTCCCGCAACGGTCGCACCCTCGAACTGACCCGTACCGCGGCCGCCTGGGTGGACATCCCCGACGAGGAGGCGGCCGTAGCCCTCGTACGTGCCGCCCATGAGGAAGCCGCCCATCACGGGCTGGCCCTCACCGAACACGACGACACCCGCTATCTGGCCTTCCTGCGTGGGCTGTTGGAGCGGCTGCGCACGCGGGGCGCGGTCGGGCACCGGTGGCTGGAGAAGTTCCTCGACGAGGCGGGCACCAGCCGCTACTACATCTGGGGTGGCCGCCCGCGCGGTATGAAGGCCTTCCCGAAGGGTGTCTCCGCACCGAGCTTCCTGCTCGCGCGGCCGAAGCAGAGCAGCGAGTTCGACTTCGCCGCCGGGCGTCTGGCCTGGTACCAGATCTGGGCGCAGCGCTGCCTCGACATGACCCGTGAGCAGGCCGACGAGTTCTGGGTGCGATTACTGCCCCGGCTCACCGACGCCGGGCTGCTCGCGGCGCGCACCCCGAGCGACACGGCTGTACGACTGTACGGTCTTCAACCAGGCGCCATCCGGCTGCAGTTGTTACCCGACGCCCGGGTCAACCAGTCGTACGTGCGCTGCCCGAAGTGCTTCTGGGAGCAGACCGTCCACCCCTCGTTGCTGGCGCAGTATCACGGGCAGCCCTGCCAGGCGTATCGCTGCGCGAAGGGACGGCTGGTCGCGGGTGACCGGTGGCTGGAGACCGTGGACCGGCACGACCGGGACCGCGACTACCGCGACGACTACTACCGCAGCCTGTACCGACGAGCCGGTACCTACCAGGTCATCACCGCCGAGCACACCGGTCTGCTCTCCCGCCCCAAGCGCGAACGCGTCGAGGACGCCTTCCGTAACGGCCAGGGATTCAACGACCCCAACGTGCTGTCCTGCACGCCCACCCTGGAGATGGGTATCGACATCGGCGATCTGTCCGCCGTCGTACTCGGTGCTCTTCCACGCCGGCCGGCCAACTACGCCCAGCAGGCGGGCCGGGCCGGGCGCCGTACCGGTAACGCCTTCCTGCTGACCATCCCCGACCGCTCCCGCCGCGACCTGTACTTCCTCGACCGGCCACGAGACATGATCGACGGGCGGATCGTACCGCCGGGCTCCTATCTGTCGGCCATCGAGATCCTGCGCCGCCAGTACACCGCCCACCTGCTCGATCTCGCGGCACGCGGACGGCTGTTGCGCGAGGACGGCAGGCCGCTGGCCGCCCTGTCGCGTCGGGTCGACGAACTCTTCGGCCCCTCCGGCTACCTCGCCGACTTCACCGACGCCGCCCTCGCCCACGGCGAGGAGCTCGTCGCGGGCTTCCTCGCGCTCTTCCCGACCGGCGTGAGCGACACCGCCAAGGAGGAGTTGGAGAAGTACGCGGTACGCGGCATCCGCAGCGCGATCGAGAAGGCCGAGCGGGAGTGGGAGCGCGAGAACCAGAAGCTGCGCACCCGTATCCGTACGATCCGTTCCGCGATCGACGAGCTCCCCAAGGACGGCGACGACGAACAGGCGAGTACCAAGGCGGAGTTGGAGGCCGAGCTCGGCGCCATCTCCAGGCAGGGTGCCACGCGACAGCGTCAGCCCGCCCAGACCGTGCTGTGCAACCTCGGACTGCTGCCCAACTACGCCCTCATCGACGCCACGACCACTCTCGACGCCACCGTCTTCTGGCCCGAGGGCACCACGCCCGAGGGCCGACCCCGCTACAAGTCGAAGTCGTACTCCTACGGGCGGCCGCGCGGCTTCGCCCTGTCCGAACTCGCCCCCGGCAACACCTTCTACGCCGAGGGCTACAAGCACCGGATCACCGGCATCGACATCGTCACCGGCCGGGACCAGGACTGGCGCCACTGGCGCTTCTGCCCCTCGTGCGGCTACGTCCGCACCGAGAACGCCGAGAACGACACGACGCCCTGCCCGCGCTGCGAGGAGACGGGCATCGCCGACTCCGGATGTCTGCGGCAGATCGTCCAGCCCAGTGTCGTGACGGCCCGCGACAAGCGGGAGGACGCCAGGATCGGCGACGAGAGCGACGACCGCGACCGCCGCTTCTACACCGTCGTCGACATGGTCGACATCGACCCCAAGGACTTCGCGGTGGGCAAGTCCTGGCGGCACACCAAAGAGATCTTCGGCGTCGACTACACCCGCCGCGCCGTCATCCGCCGTATCAACGCCGGACCGCTCAGCATCGGCGCCCAGGAGAACGACCAGCTTGCCGGGAAGCCCGTGCGCATCGCCCCCTTCCACGTGTGCACCGCCTGCGGAGCCGCGAGCGCCGACGGACGACCGGTCTTCGATGACGACCGGGACGCCGTCGACAACTCCGCCAACCGTCAGCGCGAACTCAAGCACCACACCCCCTGGTGCCCGCTGCGACGCGGCAAGAAGGGCGTACCCCAGGAACCGGTGCTGCTCGCCCACGAGTTGGAGACCGAAGCGCTGCGCATCCTGCTGCCCGCGGCGACCGTCCTCGTCGAGGAGAAGGTCCACTCCTTCCAGGCGGCCCTGCGCCTGGGCGTGGACGGCGCCTTCGGTGGCGACCCCCAGCACCTCGCCACCACCCTGGCCACCATGCCGGACCGAGACACCGCGGAGACACGGCACTTCCTGGTCCTGTACGACCGTCTCCCGCACGGCACCGGCTACCTCGACCGCCTCACCGACCCCGCCGCCTTCCGTCAGGTGCTGGAGGGTGCGCGCCGACTGCTCGTGGAATGCCCGTGCAACGGGGAGGGCGTGCAGGCCTGCCACCTCTGTCTGTACCTCTACGCCGACGAACAGCACATCGATCGCGTGTCCCGCCAGGCCGCCCTGGAGATCCTCGACGAACTCCTGGGTACCGACACCGACGCCTGGGACACCAAGAAGGTCGGCAACACCGACCAGATCGGTCTTGACGGACAGGTCGAGTCCGACCTGGAGGCCCGCTTCCTCAAGGCACTGCGCGGGTGGGCCGGACAGCGCGCTGACGCCGTCCTGGAGGAGAGCAGCGACAACAGCGCCTACCTGCGTCTCGACGAGGTCGGCACCGTGCACGGCTGGCGTCTGACCGCTCAGCGCAACGAGGGATACACCCGCACCGACTTCACCTTCGAACGCGTCGACGGCCCCAAGGCTTCCAGCGTTCCCAAGCAGAAGATCACCGTCTACCTCGACGGACACCGCTTCCACGCCACCCGCCGTCACAACCGGCTCGCAGGCGACGCCGACAAGCGCAACCGGCTCCGGTCCGAGGGCCGCGCCGTCTTCCAGCTCACGTGGGACGACCTCGACGCCTTCGAGCGGCAGACGAACACGGCGGAGTCCGCCGCGGGGCGGGAGGCGGCCGAGCCGGTGTGGCCGCCGTACCCGCACAGTGCCCAGGACCTCGCCAAGCAGCTCTACGCCGAACGCGGTGACGACGATCTCACCGGATCCGCCTTCACCGACCCGATGACCATGCTTCTCGCCTACCTGCGCAGTCCGGACGACGCGGCTTGGGGAAAGCGAGCTTCGGCCGTGGTCGGCGGACTCTTCGGGACCGGCAAGGAGATGCTCGTCGGCAACGGCAGCCCCGACCGGACCCGCCAGGCGCTCGACCATCTCCTCGACGCCTGGGGCGGCACCGACGGCATCGACCCGGCACCCGTCCAGGGCACCGGCACACTCAACCTGTTCCAGACCTGCGACGAGTCAGGTCTCCCAGTCGCCTTTCTCGTCGACGGGGCCACCGGCCGCTGGTCCGCCCTGGCCTGCCTCGACGACACCGCACGCGACCAACTCGGCACGCCCGAACACAAGGCGCGCTGGCGCGCCTGGCTCCAGTGGTCCAACATCCTGCAGTTCCTCGCCCACGACGACGGCGACGGGGTCCAGCTGACCACCGCCACCGCGGGCCGCTTCGACACCTCGATCCTGAAGGCCTTCGGTGGCCTCGGAGAACTCGAGTCCCTCGTCGTGCGGTACGGCACCGGCGCACCCACACCGCGGCCCGTGCCCGTCGAGGCGTCCAACGAGACTCCTCTCGAAGCAGCGGTGCGCGATCTGCTGTGGGACCGGGAGATCCTCGAATACCTCGACGAGGACGACCCCGACGCCCCTCTCACCCGCCTCGCCCACGTCTTGGCCGACGGTGGCAAGAAAGCCCCCTCCTACGGCTACGAGCTCGGCGAACGCGGGTGGCTCGCCGACTTCGCCTGGGACCACGGTGGCCGGCGGATCGCCGTCATGGCCGAGCCGTACGACCAGGCGGACGAGGAGAGCGACAAGACCTGGAGCGCCTACCGCGACGCCGGGTTCACCATCCGCTCCGCCGACGACTGGCTCACCGATCTCGACGCTCTGCTGACCGTGCTCCCCGACGCCACCGCACGTCCCGACTCCGAAGAACAGAGTGCCTCACGATGACCGCACGCCTGAGCCTCTATCAGAAGGCCGAGAACGAGCTCTACAAGATGGACTCGTCGGTCAAGACTAAGTTCTACGACTTCTGCCACCAATTCCGTCTCAACCCGGATCACCCGAGCCTCGATCTCAAGCCTCTCAAGGGCGACGGCCGGATCTACCGCGCCAAGATCGACCGCTCGTACCGGGCGCTCCTTGCCCGGGCGGGAGTCGGCGCCGATGGCATCCAGCAGTGGCTGATCGTCGCCGTCCGTCACCGCAAGGACGTCTACGAAGAACTAACCGTCGCCATCAACCGGATCACCGGCGAGATCGAGTTCGTCGACCTCGGCATCGTCGGCCAGAGCGTCCTCCAGCGCGCGGGACTCCAGCTCACCCCGGCCCCGGACGAACACGTCGCACCGGCCGAGCCCACGCCCGCCCCCGTCGTGACGGAGCGACCGGCCGCCCCCGCCGAACCGCTCCTCGCGGGCTGTACTCCCGAGAACCTGCGTCGACTCGGTGTCGCCGACGCCCTCATAGGCCTCGCCCTTACTGTCACGACCGAGGAGGAACTCGACCAACTCATCGTCGGCGCCCCGCGTCTGACCGCCGAGGTCCTCACCGGACTCGGCTCCGGCATGTCCGTGGACGAGGTCGAGCGTGAGATCACCGAACCTGCCTCCGCCGAGCTCGAACCGGGCTTCGAGAACGACATGGCGGCGGCCCTCACCCGTACCGCGGTCACCACGGTCGACGACGACATCCGCAATGTCCTGGCCGAGGGCGACTTCCGCGCCTGGAAGGTCTACCTGCACCCCACCCAGCGCAAGACCGTCGAACGAAACTACGGCGGCCCCGCCCGGGTCAGCGGCGGCCCCGGTACCGGCAAGACCATCGTCGCCCTGCACCGCGTCGCACGCCTCGCCGCGGCTCTGCCGCCCGGCCACGGCAAGCCGATCCTGCTGACCACGTACACCAAGAACCTCACCGCCGACCTGCGCTCCCGGCTCACCTCGCTCATGAACCCCGCGCTGCTCGGTCGGGTCGACATCAAGCACATCGACCAGCTCGCCCAGAGCGTCCTCAACGAGAACACCGCGCCCGGCGCACAGCGCGGCCTGATCGCCGACGACCGGGCTCTGGACGTGCTGCGCGAAGTCCTCTTCGAACACGACGAGCAACGCTGGGACGCCGAGTTCCTCTTCGACGAATGGGAACAGATCGTCCTCGGCCAGTCCCTCGCCACCCGCCAGGACTACTTCAAGGCCCGCCGCGCCGGTATGGGCCGCGCCCTCAACCGCCCCGAACGCGCCGCCATCTGGAAGCTGCTCGACCAGTTCACCCTGCGCCTCAACGGCATGGGCCGTGAGACCTGGGCCCAGGCCGCCGAACGCGCGGCCCGCTACGAGATGGAACGCGCTCACAAGATCCGGACCCGGGCCGAGCACAAGGCGGACATCGGCGGCGGCGACCTGATCCACCTCGACGACAACAGCTCCGCGATGCGCTACCTGCGTCATCGCTACCGCCACATCGTCGTCGACGAGGCCCAGGACCTCAGCCCCGCCCACTGGAAGATGCTGCGCGCCATGGTCGCGTCCGGCCCGGACGACCTGTTCATCGCCAGCGACACCCACCAGCGGATCTACGACCGACAGGTCACCCTCTCCACCGTCGGCGTCCACATCCGCGGTCGCGCCTCGAAGCTGACGCTCAGCTACCGCACCACCCAGGAGATCCTCGACCAGGCCGCCAAGGTCGTCCGCGGGGCCGCCTACGACGACCTCGACGACGGCACCGACACCCTCGACGGCTACCACTCCCTGCTGCACGGCCCGGCCCCCGAGTACGTCGCCTGCGCCGACTGGACCGACGAGATCGCCCAGCTCGCCGAGGCTCTCAAGCAGTGGCGCGCGGACATCACCCAGCCCCGTGAGGACGGCACCGTACGCGACCCGAGCGGCACCATCGCCGTCTGCGTCGCCGACGGCGAGATGGCCGGCCGCGTCGCCATCGACCTGGAGACGAAGCACGGCATCACCACGGCGACCCTCACCAAGGACGGCCCGCAGGGCGGCGGCGAGGTCCACATCGGCACGATGCACCGGTTCAAGGGGCTTGAGTACCAGAAGCTCGCGGTCATCGGCGCGAGCGATGGCATCCTCCCGCGCGCCTCTCTCATCGAGAAGTACGAGACAGCCGACCCCAACCGCTACGAGCGCGAACTCAAGAAGAGCCGCAACCAGCTCTTCGTCGCCACCACCCGAGCCCGCGACGCGGTGCGCATCTCATGGCACGGCAGGCCCAGTCCGTTCCTGCCCTTGTCCGTCGCTGCCTCATGATTCGGACAGCTCAGACCAGCACACGATGGTCAGACCGTTCAAGGTGTTCCATGACGACCTGGTGCGCACGCCAGCCGTCCGGGAACTTGGGCGGGACGTCCAAGTAGACGGGCTGGACCGAGGGGTGGCGGTCCAGAAGGTCTGGGATACCGGCTCGGGCGACCACGACGCAAGCGTGGCGGTGACGGGAGAGCAACACGCACAAGCGGCCGGTCTCCAGGTGGAAGGCGCTGGCGTCGACGCGGCCGGACAGAGGATGCCAGACCAGGGTGACGTCGAATTCCCGGCCCTGGAGGCGGTTGGCGGTGTCCACGGTGATGCCGTCCAGCTCCGGGACCAGGGCGATGCGGCTGCGGACGACCTCCGCCTGGTCGTTGTGGGCGACGCCGACGGCGATGCGGCCGGGGGCGAGGCGCCGTCCCTCGGGTGGGGGCGCCTGGTCGCAGTAGGTGCGGAACCCGCGTGTGAGGAGGCGTCTGGCCGTGTCGGCGAGGGCGTCGGCCAGTTCGCCGTCGGTGCGCAGGGTGTGCCGGGCGGGCAGTTGGAGATAGCCCCATCCCCTCTCGGCGGCGCGGTCGAGGACGCGGTCGACGGGATCGGGAGCGAGGGTGCGCAGCAGAGACACACGCCGGTCGTCGGGACCAGTGCCGGCTATGAACCGGGTGAACGGGTAGAAGGCCCGCTCGACCAGCGGGGCGGCCGAGGCCGGCAAGCGCCAGGAGACGGGGAGCTCGTGGAGCGTCATGCCGGGGTTGTGCGCCAGGGTGACGTCCACGGCATTGCGCAGGGGATTCCAGGTCAGGCCGGTCCAACGGTCGGTCTCGACGCTGCTGAACGGGTCGAGTTGCCCGGGATCGCCGACGAACAGGGCATTGTCGAAGAGGCCAGCGCAGGCGAGCAGAGCATCGGAGCGCATCTGGTACGCCTCGTCGACGATGGCGATGGGCCAGTGGCCGTCCTCCTCCTTGCTCCACGCCCACTTGGCGGCGGTCGCGATGACGATCGGCGGCAGAGGACGCAGGTCGGCGACTCGTTCAGCACCGATGACGACGTCGGCGTGCTCCGCGAGTCGCGGGGACAGCGAGCCTCCGGTCCGCAGCAATCTACCGACGGCGAGGCCGGGTTGGTCCCGTACGAGCCGCTCGGCCAGGTCGTCGACCTGCTCGTTGGTCTGGGCGACGATCATCACCGGCTCGCCGCGTGCGACAAGGTGACGGGCCGCCTGCACTACCAGGGTGGACTTCCCGGCACCGGGTGGAGAATCCACCACGATGCCGCGAGAGGAATCGCCGTCGAGCCGGTCGAGGTCGGTGAGGACCCCGGCGACGGCGGTGTCGGCGCGTTCACCGGGTGTGCTCATTCCCATGCCTCGTTCGCGTCGTCGTCGGTGGGTGCGTGGGGCTGGGGCGGGCCGCCGTGCGTCCAGGGCGTCGACTCGTCGTCCGGGAGAGCGGCCGGCCTCGTGAAGACGGGCAGGCTCGTATAACAGACCTCCTCGCCGAGCTCCGGCACAGTGCCCGGTGGTGCCGGGGGCCGCTGGGAGCGTCCCATGCCGCCGCTCAGCTCGAAGTCGATCTCGTACGGTCCCTCCTCAGTGCGCCGTATGGCCAGGACCTCAGCCTTTTGCCCGGCCCTGGCGGGGCTGCGCATCTCGTCACGGACATGAAGTCGCCCAGGCCGCGGCAGGGAGAGCGTAAGCAGAGGGCGCAGCAGCTGTCTGCCGGAGGGGGCGACGATCATACGGCTGGGGGCGGCCGCGGTGACCACACCGACCACGGCCTCGCCGGACAGTTCGTACTCAGCCATCACCAGGGGGTCGTCGAAAGCCCGCTCGGACTCGTAACGGTCGGAGGCATCCTCCAGCCGGGCAAGCCGCCGGGCGGCTCCCGAGGCGTGTTCCCATCGGCCCTGCGGAAGTCCGCCGTCCGCCACATAGGCGGCGAAGCCGGTGAACCGGTCCCTGTCCGTCTGCCAGCGCGACACCACGCTGCGGCCCGCGGGACGGTCCCTCAGAAGATCCAAACCGCGCCACATCAGCCGCCAAGTGGGCAGCAGTTGGGTTCGGAGTTGGACTTCCAGCTGGCGGATCGCCGCCGCTCGGTGGCGCTCGCCCGGAGCCTGTCCGATCGCCCTGTAGAGCTCGGTGAGGATGCCGTCGAAGACCGGGTCAGTGGCGGGGCCGGCGGGCGGAAAGCGGGAGGGGTCTTGAGCTTGTCGCGCCGCCGTCGGTCCGTCGGTGTCGGGCGGCGGGTCGATCCAGCCCATGAGAGCGGGGAGATGTGCGTCCTCGGTGGGGCTCTGCCCGGTGGCCCAGTGGGCGGTCAGCATCCGGGTGAGGGCGGGCATGAGGCTGGAGGTGGGGAACTCATTCTGGTCGGTGAACCAACTCAGCCACTGGCCGAGCCGCGGGACCGCGGGATCCACCGCGTACGGGCCCTCGGTGCGCCGGAACCGAGTGGAACGGCCGAGCAGCCGCAGGAACCCCACACTGGCGGGATTGGGCACGATCAGCTGCGGGGCGTCGGTGGAGCGCTCCCGTAACTCCTTCGCCTTGCCGCGGCCGTACTCGTAGGGCTCGGTGTCCGTGGCGAACCTCTCACAGTACGGCAGTACGTGTCCGGCGAGCTGGGCGGCGAAGCGGATGCGGTCGGTACGGTCCTTCGGATTCGGCACCACCAGCAGGACGGGGGCGTCACGGTTCGTGCCCACCATCGCGGCGAGCGGGGCGCATGCCTCACCGGCGAGGTTCAGGGGGATGAGGACCAGGGGGCGATCAGCGATGTGGACATGGCGCAGGATCGTGACCGGCACCGCGCGGCCGGTGGCGGTCGCCTCCAGCGCCGCCGCCACACGCAGGGTGCTCATGCCGCGCCTCCGGCCAGACGGAGGGTCCGGAGCCGGACCGCGTCGCCGAGCAGCGCGGCCACCTCTTCCTGCGCGGCCGACGGGTTGAGCTCCCCGCGGGCGAGTGCGTACGCGGCGGCCGTACTCGCCAGACCGGGAAGGCTGTCCCGTACGACACTGCCGAGGTGCGCGGGGTCACCGTCGCGCACGGCCGCGTCCCGGCAGTAGCGGGACAGCTCACACATGTCGAGGCAGCGCGGGCCGTAGAGGTGGGGAAGGGCCTCCACCGTGTGGACCAACTCATCGGTACCGACAGTCGGACGGCCGGTGCGAGGGTCCGTGGAGAGATCGAGCGTGGCATCGGGCGGAAGCATGACAGCCCGTTCCTCGGCCCGGCGAAGGCGGACCAATTGGTGGCGGACCGCGTCGAGTTGCTGGCGCAGGTCGACGAGACGGCCGTAGGGGCGGTTCGCGAAGTCCTTGGGCAGCACGAGGAGGAACTTTTCAGCGACGAGAGCGGGATCCGCGCCTATGCCGCTCAGGACTGAGCGCAGGGCGAGGACGTACACGGCGGCCTGCTTGGCGGCCTCGGCGACCTTGCCCGCGTCGGCCTGCCCGTCCACGGCCGCGAAGGACTTGATGACGATCACGTAGAGGTGGTCGCCGATGCGGTGGCTGACCGCGTCCGGTACGAGGTAGGCGTTGGTGCCGGCGACGTCCAGAGTGAGGACCGGGTGGTCGAGGATCACCCGGGCGTCATGATCCTCGGTGATCGCGCCGAGAAGTCTTCTGGTCTCCCCTGCCCGTGGCCGCAAACCGGCGTTCTCTCCCACCGTGTTGAGGTCGGCGACGGCCGCCTCGGCGACCGGAACCTCAAGCTCGGCTCGCAGCAAGGTGATCAGTTCGGCGTAACCGTTCGCCTTGAGCTGTTCCTCGAACGCCCGCTGGCGGGTGATGGCGAAGGGGGACTGGCCGAACGGGGCGGGCAGCCCGAGTCTCACGGCGAGGCCGACCTTGTCGATTCCGGCGGCATCAAGGACGGCTCGCCGGTCGCAACCGGGGTTGACGTTCAGGGCGGTGATCTTCCGCGCGGAGTAGTCCTGCCGTTCCATACCGCCACGCAGCCGGTCGAGGCGACTGCTTCCGGGCGCCGGAGGAGAGGTTGGCGGCATGGACCTTCCATTGAGCGGGGGTACGGGCATAACGCCCTGCGGCGCCAAGCGGCACTCGTGCAGGCGCCATGGAGGTGGAGCACGGGGCAGGAGTGGCCATACAACCTTACCGGCAACTCCCCGTCATCGATGTGCTACCGGTGGCTACTGTTGCTCGACCGCTTCGACGGCACCCAGGCGGGTCGCACCGAACAGCATGCGCACCGGATCGGTGAGTCGTTCGCGTGCATGGGCGGCGGCGGCCTGCCGGGTGGCCCGGTCGGCCTCCGCGTGCACGTCGGCCTCGGCCTCGGCCGCCTGGGTCACGCGGGCGGGGTCCGGCGACCCGTAGCCCTCGTAGGCGCCGGGGATGTTCAGCGCGAAGCGACGCAGCAACACCCAGGCGGGGAGCGTCGGTTCATGACCGGCCGCCTGCATGCGGGCAATCTGCCGGGAGATGCTCCGCGCGTGGACAAGGAAGTCGGCGCGGGGACCCAGCGGTCCGATGATCCGCTGCTCAAGAGGCCACGTGGACACCGCCAACAGCCCTCGGACGGGGGTGAGCCGGTCATGACTGAGTGCGGGGCAGATGTAGTAGGGGCGGGCGAACGGCTGGGCGGTGAACGAGCGTTCCTCGTCCCGCCGCAGTGACCCCAACCGGGTAGTGACCACTTTCTCGAACAGGAACGCCTCATGGGTCGCGGCGATCAACTTCGGGCCCGCCGGGGCGTCGAGAATGGTCAACGCCTGGTGCGCCTGCTCCCGAATCGGGACGGAGCCGCCTGAGGGGCGGGGCGCGGGCGGTGGGGTTGCCTTCGGAGCGCCACTTTCCGACGCCGGGGCGGGCTCGGGCTCGCCTGCCTCGGGTTCGGGCAGGTCGTCCATCTCGTCGAGGCGGCGGCCGTACTCCTGCACGATCGCGCGCAGTTCGGCGCGCAGCTGTCCTGCGGTGACGTTGTCGCCGCGACGCTTGGCAACGCTGATGGCGGCACGGTACTCCGCCATGCGCGCTTCCAGCTCTTCCAGTGACTCAGCCATACGGGACAGGCTACCCATCTCCCACTCGACGCTTCAAGCTCCAAGCTCTCCCAATAATTTGCGTTATTTGGCGGGATGCGGTTACCGTGAAGCACCGGCCCTGCTCCCACGACGCCATCGGCGAGTGGGGCAGGCAGCCGGCACCTTGTCACCCCTGGTTCCAGCGTGTGCGGTCCCCGACGGGGTCCCGCCGCCCCGCGCCGTCGATCGACATCGGCGCACTCCGTCCCGAAGCACCTCGGACTTCACCGCCTTCGGCACGACCAGACCTCGCAGGAGCAACACGGCCATGTCCCCGCTCTCTCCCGTCCCGACCTCCACTCGCACCCTCTACCGGCTCGTCGGCGTCGAACCGACCCTGGAGGGCATGTTCGACAGCATCCAGGCCGACCGCCTCGACGAGATCGGTGCCGAGTTCCGGGCGCTCGACCACTTCGGCGTCCCGGCCATAGCCCTGCACGGCCGCTTCAGTAAGGAAGAGGCCAGCTGGTGCGCGGACTTCGCCCGGCTCACCGAGTGGCCGGTGATCCACCCGTCCCTGCGGGGCGCGGGCCTGGTGCTGCTGGCGGTCGACGGCCAGGTGTACGCCCTCGCCTACGGCGACGGTTTCCGGCTCGTTCCGACACCGCTCAAGGACCGGCGGTTCGGGCTGCGTTTCGCGGTCCGCAGCATCGACCCGGACGACATCCGTGCCGCCGTGGCCCGCACCCCGGGCCAGGGCCGGACCGACATCGCCGTGATGCCCGGCGGCGCACCGATCGGAACGCTGGGCCTGGACACGTACACCAAGCTGGTCCAGCGCATGGGCGGCCGTCTCGCCCGGCCCGAGCTGACGGTCGAGCGCGCCGGCGGTGGCCGGGTGCGCAACATCGAGGGCGGCTGCGGCCTGCGGCTGCCCTACGGCGCGAACGCGGCGTCGCTGATCAGCGACATCCGTACGATCGCCAGGGTGTCCAAGGAGGAACTGCCGCATCCTCAGCTGGAGTTCGTCGAGTCGGTGGTGCAACTGCAGGACGCGGAGACCGTCTCGCTGCTCGACGCCGCCCTCGACCACGCCCTCGGCACCGTCGACGGAGCCCGCCTCGCGGCGACCGTCCCCACCGACTGCCTGGCAGACTTCGGCCGGGCTCGTACCGTCGGGATCCGTTTCGGCTCCGGCGAGGAGTGGACCAGCGATACGTTCGAGCTCGACTACGTGCGGGGAAGACTGCGGTTCCACCGGCCCGGACGCCGGGTCACCGCGCTCCGCGAGGCCCGGGTGACCCTCTACCGGGACCGCCGTGCGAGGCTGGCCGACGCCATTGGCACGGACCCACTGCAGCGCTGGGTCGAGGCGGATCTGCTCCGGGCGGACGGACGCCGGTTCGTCCTCACCGAGGGCGAGTGGCACGAGTTCGACCAGGCGTACCTCGCGGGTCTCGCCACCAAGATCGAGCGGCTGATCACCCCCAGCCCGTCGGTGGATCTGCCGGCCTGGCGCGTCGGCGACGACGAAGAGGCGTACAACAAGAGCGTTCAGCGCACCCGGGACGGCTTCGTCTGCCTGGACCGGAAGCTGGTACGGACCCCGCTCCACCGGCAGCGCGGCGTGGAGATCTGCGACCTCCTCGCGCCCGACAACACGCTGGTGATGGTCAAGCAGGCCAGCGGCTCGGGTGCGCTCAGCCATCTGTTCAACCAGGGTGTTGTGGCCGTCGACGCCCTGCTGAACCAGCCGGAGGCGCGAGCCGGGTTCGCCGACCGGGTGGCGGTCCTGGGCGGACGTCGGCTGCCGGAAGGCTTCCTCCCGGAGCGGGTCGTCTACGCGATCCTGCTCAAGGGCCACGCCGAGCTCACCACCGACACCCTCTACCCCTTCGCACAGGTCGCCCTCGCGCACGCGGCCCGCGCACTCGAGTCCTACGGCGTGCAGGTGGAGGTCGTCGGAATCCCGCTGGAGGACACGCCAGAAGACGGCTGCCAGGCTGCCTGAGCCGCGAAACCCTGTTGCCAACCTGCCACGTTCACCTGCTCCGCGGATGTGACAGGTCGTCGAGCAGGGTGGTGAGCAGGGCCTCCTCGTGGATCGGGATGCGGTGTTCCTCGTAGAGATCGCGGAGTGTGTCCAGGCCCAGGCTCTGATCTCCGGTGATCGTCATGCCGAGGTGGCCGAGGTACGTTCCCGTGTCGTACCGCCAGGTCGTCGCGGCCGGTGCGGCGGTGAGGAGTTGGTCGACCACGACAAAGCCGGCGTCGTCGATATCGGCCCGGACCGTGATCTCGTCCGTGGCAGCCGCCAGTCCCGCCACCAGATCGAGGGCCGCGTTCGAGGGCATGCCGTCCGTACAGATCAACGGGGGGCAGTCCGGGCCCAGTTCATCGGCGGCGGCCTCCAGGACAGAGGGGTTCTCGCAGACGAAGACCCTGGTCGCCGGGGGCACCGACCAGGTACCGGTGAGGGAGCGCAGAGAGAGCCACAGCGGCTCGCCGGGAGCCGCTGTGCTCCATCGGGCGGCGGGTGCGTCGCCGTACAGGGGAAGGTTCAGGACCAGAACGCGGGAGGAGACCCCGTCGCACCGCACGCCCATCGTCTTCCAGGCCCGTCTCCAGTCCCGTCCGGGACGCAGCGGGCGCGGCACCCCGTGCGCGTAGGCAATCAGTCTGGATACGGCTCTGCCCAGGGGCTCCTTGTGATCCAGGGCGTGCGCGTTGTCCAGTACGGTGGCGGCCAGTTGTGCCAGTCGCATGGCTGGCCGCCCCGCACCGGGGAGGCGGTTCCAGACCCGGACGGTCTGCTCCGTCAGCGCGCGAAGCTCGTCGTCTCCAGCGCGTGGTGTGCCGAGGTCGTCCAGCCACTCCCGGGCGACCTCGGCGTCGATCCCGGCTTCGGCCAGAAGGGCGTCGGCAGCGGACCGCTCAGCATCGGCCGCTGTCCGCTTCTCCGCTCGCAGTTGTCGCAGACTGACCAGCGGTCCGCCGACGAGCGTCTCGACGAACTCCCGCACGGTCAGCCCGTGTTCGCCCAAGGCCGCGGCAACGTCCTTCAGCCGTACGGGACGCCCGGAGACGTCCCATTGGGTGCCCACCAGGCGGGCCACCTCCCGACGCTGTGATGCCGTGAGGGTGACACGCAAGGTGCCGTCCTCGGTGTTGAAGCCCTGCTCGGCCCTGCTGCGGATCGCGTCGAGCACCATGGCCGGTCCGGCCAGCCGGGCCCACGCGGCAAGTCCCGCGGGCAGCTCAGGCATCGTCGTACGCTCCGAACAGCCCCTCCGCCATGGCCTGCGTCTCCTCGATGGACACGCCGAGACGGTCTACGTCCACCTGGGTCAACGTGCCCGAGCACCAGAGGTAGGGCATGGCGTCCACTCCCGGCAGATGCTGTTGACGAGCCAGGTCGTACACCGCCACCGCGGGCACCTCCGGATAGGCGCACCACTCATCGTGAGCGGTGAGCATGACATCGAGTTCGAAATCAACGGTCAGGCCCATGAAGGAAGCCTTGACCGCCGTGTCCACGCCCGTCATCGCCTCGTCCAGCCACACCCAGCGGGGGGCGTGCGGTCCGGCCGCGTCGTACGCCACGACGGCGGCGGCGAACAGCGGCTGGGACAGCAGGACGACCTTCTCCCCGCCGGACTTCGCGGCGTGCCGGGCCGAGTCGAACGCCGCCCAGGCTCCGCCCGCGCCCAGCCGGTACTTCAGTGACAGACGCAGCCATCTCCGGTAGTCCAGCGCTTCGGCGAGCTGCGCCTTCCAGTCGACGGCCCCCTCGGCCGAGGCGTCACCACGAGCCGCATCGATCTTGCGGGCCAGAAACGCCCTCACCATTTCCTGGCGGTCGGGGGACAACTCGTCGTAGCCACGCCCCAGAGCCGCGACCACGGTGCCGGCATCGGGGTCGGTGGGATCGGCCTCCCAGTCGACCCGGACCACGTGACCCTGTCGGGTCGAATGCGCGGCCAGTCGGGCGTTGATCTTGGCGAAGGTGTGCGCGGTGTAGTCCAGCCGCTCCTTCAGATGCTCGATGAACGCCGAGCCCAGAAGGGTGGTGAGGACGCGCTGCTGCTCGGCGTCGTAGCCGTCCTGCTGTCGGCGCACGCGGGCGGCCAGTGCGTCGGCGGCGTGGTGCGGTGCCTGCCAGCCGCTGTCCGGATCGCCGAGGACCATGACCTGCGGGATACCGGAGGCTCTCGCTGCCCCTTCTCTCCCTTCACCGTCTTCTCCGTCGTCCTCGTCCAGGACGCGGGCGTCACGGCCCGGCAGCAGTTTCTGCCGCAGTTCCTCCAGTTGCCGGTAGCAACGGCGCCAGAGCCGTTCCTCGTCGGTGGTCTGCGCCAGCACGCCGAGCTCCCGCCGAGCGGTGGCCGCGAACTCGCGCGCGGACTGCACGGAGCGTCGCTCGGGCGAGGTCAGACCCACCGGTTCCGCCAGGCCTGCATCCACCGTCGCCCACAGCGCGGCCATCGCGGAGTCCCGGGCCTGCTCGGCCGCCGCCCGGCGCTCCTCGTGCTTATCGAGGACCTCCTCGGCACGTGCGACGGACGCCTTCGCCTCGGACAGGGTTTCCGAGAGTCCTTCGATGTGGCTTTCCAAGTCCGCACTCTTGGCTTCGAGTTCCTCTCGGCGACGAAGCTGCGCCTGGTGATCGGTACCGAGTACCGATTCCGCCGTAGACAGCTGCACCCCCGCCTTGCGGAGTCGTCCGTCCAGATCCGACAGCTCCTTCCCGACGGCCTGCTGGTCCCGCTCCCGCTGCTCGACTACCGAAACCAGGTTCTCGAAGGTGTCCTGGCGCGCGGCCAGCACATCCACATCGCCGGACAGCGACGCGAGGCAGGAGCGGAAGTCCTGCAGTGCCGCTGCCTGTCCGTCGAGATCGCGCAGGCCGAAGCGATGAATACCCGCGTAGTCGGCGAACCGTGCCCAGGCCTCGTCACGCCGGACCAAGTCCGCCTCATGCCGCTCCCGCACGCCCCGCAGTCCGACTTCGTCGGACAGGCACCGCCGGATGCGCTCGGCCAGCGTGGCCACAGCTGCGGCCAGCGTCCGCTCGGCCTGAGCGGGAATGGTCCGGTCTTCCTCGGCCAGCAGGGTCTGCGCGTCGACGATGTCCGACAACACGCCGTCGACCTCGGCCAGTTCGCCGTCCAATGCCGACAACTCGGTCTCCAGGCGTACGATCTTCCGCTGCCGCGCGGCCTCGCGTGCCGCTGCTCCCAGATAGGCGGCGGGCCCCATGGGCTCGGCGCGGCCGACCAGTCCGCCCACCCGCCAGCCGCCGTCTGCGGCCAGCCAGTCACCGCGCGCACCGTTCGTCCGGCTCGCGCCGGTCCATCCGATGCCGCCGAGGACACGTCGTACGACGTCGGTGTCCACTCCTCCGGCCGAGTCCGGCTCCAGCACGGTCAGCAGGCTCGGTTCAGATCTCACTTCGCCTCGCGATTCGCCCACAACGGGCTGCACATCGGCGACCGGCACACCGTCGCGGGTGGAGAGGTGTCCGTCCGGAGTGATCCAGGCATCGAGCAGACCGGACGCCGCCAGCGCCGCTTCCAGCCGGGCCAGCAGATCCTGGCCGATGTCGCTCACCGGGTTGACGAGGCGCCACAGCGGTGCGCCGCTCCGTTCAGCGAGCTCGGGCCGCTCGCGGCGCGCCCAGCCCGCGGGTTCGGGCGGCGAACCCACGACGTGTTGCCGTACGGCCGCCAGTTCCGCCGTAGCCTCGTCGTGGCGGCTCTGCAAGGGTGCGCGGCGGAGCCGGAGTTGTTCCGCGCGTGCGGTGAGCCCTTCGCGGGCCGCCGTGACATGCGCGTGCATCGCCTCGGTGGGCGATGTGCCGGCGTGCACCGTGCCGGTCTCGGTGTCGATGACGGTCAACTCGGCGACCTGGTCGGACCATTCCTCAAGGAGTCCGGCCGGGCAGCGCGCCACCCGGCACTTGGCAGCCCAGTCACGGATCAGTTCGCGCACCGCACCGACCTGCTGCTCGACGTCGGCTCGTGCCGCGTTCTCGTCCTGCCGGGCGGTGGCCAAGGCACGTTCGGCGCCTTCCAGCGCCTGGCCGGCCCCCTCCGCCCGTCGCTCGGTCTCGCCGTACTCGGCATGGAGATCGCGCAGCGTGGCGAAGCGGTCCGCGCGTGTGCCGAAGTCGGCGGCGAGTGCTTCGACGTCCCGGGCCGGCAGGTGTCGGTCCACGGATGTTTTCAGGCCGCACCGGCCGGCCACCGAGCGCAGTGCGGTCTCCTGGCCGCGCACCTTCTCCTCCGCTTTGCCGACTTCCCGCTCTGCCGAGTCGGCCCGGCGGCGGGCGCCGTCCAGAGCGGTCTGCTCTCGCTCCAGCCGGGTCCGTGCTGCGTCCGTCTGGTCAGTCAGCCCTGTGACGACGCGGCGCAGGCCCTCCACCCGCTCGGCGGCGGTCAGCGCGTCCTGGTAGGAGCGAGAATCCAGTAACTCGCGCAGTTCGGTGTGCCGGTCCTGTTTGTCCCGCCGCGACTCGACCAGCCGCGCCGTGGTGGCTCGCACGTCCGACTGGGCCTTCTCCAGGAAGGTCTGTGCCCGGTTCTTGTCGCGTGTGGTGTTGTCCAGGGTTGTCGTGGCGGCGGTGAACTCGTCGGCCCGGCGGCGTACCACGACACGGCCCCAGGGCCGCCACCCGCTGCCGACGAACCGCGCCACAGCGGTCGCCGCCTCTTCGGTCTGCTCCACCGCCCGCCGCAGCTGCTCCAAGTGGTCCCAGCCTTCGGCGAGCTGAGTGATCTCGTGGCCGGACAGCGGCGGCAGGGCCGCACGCAGGGTCTCGGCCAGGCTGGCCGGGTTGAGGCGCTCCCCGAGTTTGGGCTTGCGCAGCTGTTTGAGGAGCTCGGTCAGGTTGTCGTACGACTCGCTGGACAGGCCGAACAATTCCTCCGCCAGACGGGCGCGGTACGCGGCGGCTGTGCCCGGTACCGTCACTCCGTCGAGCTTCTTGAGGTTCTTCTCCTCGATCGCCCGTCCGCCGGTCAGCAGCGCGAAGTCCTTGCCCGGCCGTCCCGTGGTGACGAAGTGCCAGGTCGAGACGGACTGGCTGCCCGTGCCACGGCGGGCGCTCGCGCCCATGCCGCACGCGAAGTAGCGGGCCGCGCCGGTCTCGTCCCGGCGGCCGAACTCGACCCAGGCGTACCCGAGGCCGGAGTCGGCCGGAGCGCGCGGGTCGTCGCCTTCGCCTGTGGGCAGCAGGTTGAACCGCATGGTGCGATGCTGCGAGCCGAAGGGGTCGAGCACCGACGGGGCGATCTCCCCGCGGAGCAGCATGAGCGTCGTCAGCTCCAGCACCTTGGTCTTGCCCGCCCCGTTGCCCCCGCGCAGCACCAGACGCCCGTCGGCGAACCAGAACTCCGCGTCGTCGTACTCCCAGAGGCCCACGATCCCGACCCGCAGCGGCTGCCAGCGGGGTCGGCCCGGCTCGGGCAGTCCACCACCGGTCGCGGCCGCCAACCACGCGGGCCCCGGCTCCGCATGTTCCAACGTCATCGGTCCCCCACCTCGTCGAAGCCGACTGCCACCGACACCACCTTCGGGTCGCGGAACCGGGCCGCCGCGGGCGAGAGGATCCACCGGCCGGGCTCCGCGGCGGGACGCAACATGTCCAGTGCTCGCAGCAGCTCCAGTGCGTGCCCACGTATCGCCTGATCAGTCTGGAGTTCCTTGGTCATGGCCTTGTGGTACCGGGCACGTACCTCAGCCACGGCCCGGTCGAGCCGACCGTCGTCCAGCAGACCGTCGGCGTCCTGGTGGGACAGGAGCTGGTCAAGCACCATCAGAGTGGCGAAGTCCACCGCACGCAGGCGGGGAAACGGCAGATCCGTCTCGCTCTCGTCGGTGACGACCAGGGCCAGCCCTTCGACCCGCTGCTCCGCGGCCCAGCCGGTCATCTCCGTGCACCAGGAGAGGATCCGGTGTCGTTGCCCGGTGAGATACGCGCGTTCGGCGGGGGTGAGGTCCGTCCAGAGGCAGACGGGCAGTTCGATCAGCCGTCGCATCACGGCGAACCGGGCAGAGGTCTCCGTCGCAGTGGCTTCGTCGTCGCCATCGGCTCCCGAGGCCAAGGCCGCGCGCAGGGCCGCCGGGTCGACGAGTCGCAGCAGCAGGTCCCGCCCGATCTCGTACGCGCCGCCCATCACGTCATTGCGGTGCGCCCAGCCCTCCCCGCGTTGCTCCGCGTCCCGGGAGACGGGTCGCAGTGCCCCGCTGTCCACCAGCAGGCCGACGGCCTTGACGAACAGCTGCCGCTCGGCGAACCGGTCAGGGTCGTATGGGGCGACGTCGACGTCGTCGTGGTTGGTCAGTGTCCGCACCCGGTCCGACAGGTCCTGTGTGGTCGTCACGTCCTCGGCGTCCTCGGCTGCCGCCGCGGCGAGGATCGCGAGGACGAGGACGCGTCTGGAGGGCGCCCGGAATCGTCTGGGTGCCGTAACCTCCGTGCCCAGCGGGGGCCGGAAGAGCCGGGCCGCGGAATCGGTGACGACGAGCCGGTAACCCAGTCGAGAGGCGAACCACTCGGCCAGCAGCGGCTGGTGCCGGGGATGCCGGACCAGCGCGTACAGCTCCGGATGGCGGCGGCGGTCGATCACCGGGTGAGCCAGCAGAGCGGTGAAGGCCCGCCGCCGGGCCTCCGCGTCGCCGGTCACCGCGCCGGCTCCAGCTCGAACAGCCAGTTCAGTGTGACGAGTTGCCCTCGGGGGCTGTACAAAGCCGCGGTGGCGGGACCGTCCCCTGGCGGTGTGAGTGTCACGCGCCATCGACCGTCTCCGGTGACAGCGGCGCGGACATCCAGGCCTGCTCGGCCGCGGGCGACGCCGAGCAGTTCGAGCAGGAGGTCCAGTTCCGGTTCGGACACCGGATCCCAGTCGGCGAGGGTCGTTCCGGAACGAGCCCGCAGCGTCGCCTCCGCGTCCGCGCGGGCGGCGAGGGC
>NZ_JAWOAI010000009.1:0-48487 GCF_033194735.1 Streptomyces sp. W16 | reverse complement strand
CCAGCAGGTGGCCGCCGCGGTCACCACGGCGGCGGCGGTCAGCACCCGTGCGGCCGGCGCCGGAGCCACCCGTCTGCCGATCGCCGGGCTGATCACGGCGAGCAGCACCGACAGCGGCAACGGCGTGTAGACGTCGAACCTCACCCCGTGCCCCCGGCCAGCAGGTCGCGCAGCGCCTTCTCCTCCTCCGGCCGCAGACCGCTCACGAACTGCTGGAGCGCGCCGATCGGATCCGGGCCCCGGTCCAGCGCCTCGTGCATCGCCTCGGCGGTCAGCTCGGCCGCGTTCTTCGCCGGCCGGTAGGCCCCACGCCGTCCGTCCGCGTCCCGCAGGACGAGCCCCTTGTCGTAGAGCCGCTTGAGGATGGTGTGCACGGTGTTGTAGGCGAGCGGGCCGTCGATCTCGGCCTGGATCTCGGCCGGTGTCAGGGGGTGGTCGGTCGCCCAGAGTGCGGCGAGGACCTCGCTCTCCAGCTCACCGGCGCTGCGCCGTTCCGCCCGGGCCCGCGGGTCTGTGCCAGCCATGGGCGTCACCTTACAGCTTGTAGGGTGCGCCTTGCCTACCGCTGGCGCTCTGACCTGGCTCTTCTGCCTGGTGCGGAGCGGACACAGTCAGTTGACCTGAGGAGACAGTAGATTCCGAGATTCGAGGGACGGAGTTGGCCCCCGTTCGCCTAATAGGTGCTGCACCGTTCGGTGACCAGCGTGCGCCAGCGTCGGCGGATGGTCTCTTCGCTCTCAAGCCACCGGACGGGCGAGGCGTCTGGGGTGATGGGCCGGTTGCCCATGAAGCACGCGATGTCGGCGAGGTAGGCGTGGTCGCCGTCGTGGGTGAGCCGGCGCAGTCGCTGGATGGCGGCGGCGAGGAGTTCCCCGTCGGCGCGGACGGCGTGGTGGAAGCAGATGGCGAGCTCAAGCAGGGGGAGGAGGGACGTCAGTCCGGCGGTCTCGATCTCGGCGCGCAGAGCCTGGGCGCGTTCGCCGGTGTGCGTGCTGTGGCCCGCGTCGCGGATGAGGCCGGCGATGTGGACGGTCAGGGTGGTGGCGTGGAGTGTGAGGTCGGTCAGGAGGTGGTGGGCGAGGGTGATTTCACTGTCTGCGGTCGTGGGGTCCGCGAAGGCCAGGGCAAGTGCGCGGTGTGCCTGGGCGGTTGCGCGTTCTCCTGCGATGCCGCGTTGTTCGGCATCGTTGCGGGCCTGTTCGTAGTCCTCGGCTGCTCGTGTGACGTCGCCTTGAGGCCAGTGGATGTCGCCGAGTACGCGGTTTTGTCGGCCGGCCCACCCCAGGTTCTGGGCAACGGTCAGGGCGGTGGGGAAGTCGCCGGCCAGGCGGGCGAGGTGGGCCAGGCCGCGGCGGGCGGCGGGGGCGAGGCGGCCTCCTCCGTCGGCCACCTGCTGCATCCCTGTCCGCGAGGCGACCGAGTGGCCCAGGTCGCGGTGGGCTTTGGCCAGGTAGTAGAGCGCCATCTGCCCCAGTTCCTCCGGCAGCAGACCGGCGTCGACGACGGCGGCGAGCCGGGTGGCCGTGCTGCGGCGGTGTTCGTGTTGTCGACGGCCCAGTGCGGTGAGCAGTTCGACCAGGGCGTCGGCCGGTGTCTGCAGACGTGCCTCGTCGCCGGTGTCCCGCGGGGCGGGGGTGACCGGCTCCCACACCGAGTCGCTGACGTACTGCCAGGCCGCCTCGGTCAGCCAGCCCAGGTCGAGGTGGAACTCGGAGGCGAGGGCGAGACCTTGGCGTAGGCAGGCGATCAGCAGACGGCGGCCGGGGCCGGTGTGCTCGGCCCACTGCCGGCCTATGGCGCTGTGTGCGCGTTCGGCCGCATTTCGCCAGTCCCGGGGTGACCAGCGGTCGTCGGTGGTGTCTTCGGCGGTGCGCAGGGTTGAGCGGATGAGGGCGTGCAGGTGGTAGGGCCACAGGCTGGTGGTGGTGTGGCGGATGAAAGGCCGCTCCAGCAGGCGGAGCACGGGGGCGTCGCGGCTGATTCCGGCGGTGGCGGTGGCGAGGGGGATGTCGAACGCGTCCAGGAGGCTGACCGAGCGCAGAACGTGGCGTTCGTCGGGGGTGAGGTCGGTGAGGGTGCGGGCGATCAGGGCGGGGAAGTCGCCGTCGAAGTCGGCCGGTTGTGGGGTGAGGCCGTTGCGGCGGATTTCGAGAAAGCGCATGGCGGCCAGGTCGAGGTACAGGGGCAGGCCGTGGGAGCGTTCGGCGATCACACGTCGTAGCGTGGGGTCGATCAGGGGCCGGCCGTCGGTGGTGAGTCGGTGGGTGAGGTAGTTCTGGCGGTCCTCGTCGCTGAAGTTCCCGATCAGGATCTGACGGCGAGAGCCCGGATCGTCGGGGGTGGCGCGGGGCGTCGGCAAGCCGCGCTCGGCCAGCCCGGGCCAGGCCACCGGGCCGGTCCAGTCGAGTTGGCCGTGCAGAGCCGGGTCGGCCCACTGCAGCCGGCTGCGTCCGGTCACGACGAAGAAGACGTTGGGCATGAGCCACACCACGTGCTGCAGCAGCCGCTCCATGTCCCGGTGGGTGCGGTCCCCGATGTCCTCGAAGGTGTCCAGCAGCACCACCGGGGCGATCTGCTTACGGGCGGGTAAGCGGGCCAGCTCCCAGGCAAGCAGGTGCGGGTAGTACGAGAGCGCCTCCAGGTCGGTGTCGGCCTCCAGAAGGTCGGCCAACCGCGCGCAGCCGGCCAACGCGCTCACTGAGCGGCGGTGTTCGCGCAGCGCCCTCACCAGCGCCCCGGTGAGCTGCCCGACCGCGGAGCCGAGCATCCCGGGCAGTGCCAAGCCCTGGGCGACCTCGCCGAGAGCCGCCTGCATCTGCTGCGGAAGCGCCTGCCCGAAGCGGGTCAGCAGGCCGTCACGGCGCAGGTGTTCCTCCAACGGCTCGCCCGGATGCCGGTGGTCCCAGTAGCGGCGCAGCGCGATGTCGAACGCGGGCATGGGCCGACCGACCGCGGCCGCGACGGCAAGCCGGATCGTGACGACGACGCGCTCGAAGTCGGTGTTCGCCGAGCGCGCCAGGTCGAGCCGGAGAGGGACGATCCGCGGCCCGTGCCAGACCGGTTCACCCCATTGCGCCGGCCGGTGTTCGGCATTCGCCAGCGCGGCCTCCAGCCTCCGTGACAGCGTCGACTTGCCGATGCCGCCGACACCGTGGAAGACGAGCAGGTTGCGTCGCGGTGCCTCCAGGTCGGCGGCGTCGAAACCCGCAGCGCTCACGTGCCGCAGGTGGCCCTCCAGGGCGTTTACGAATATCCGCCACTGGTCCTCCCGGTTGGTGAACGCCTCAGCCGCTCCCACCCGGTGGTCGTTGGAGCCGAACAGAGCCCGCAGATCCCGACCCGCCATGCCAACCCCCTGATGGTCAAACGATCCCGACCTGCGACTGCCGGTCCGCATGGCCGGCAGCCCTTCACCACGTGCCACGCAGCGGTCACCGCTCGCGGGGGGTCCCGCCCTGTTTGCTCCGCCGGGTCTCGGCAGCGTGACCGTCGTCCCCCTGCGAGCGATGCCCGTCGCCGAGGGGATCGCAGGCCGGTATCGGGATGTCGTAGACCAGTTCCCAACGCGTCTGCGGGAGAAGGAAAGTGGCAGTCTCGACCGGCTGGCCGGTGTCGGCCAGGTGGGTCCGATCCAGCTTGACGATCAGTGTGCGGCGGGTGATCCCGAGCCGCAGTGCCTCATGGTCATTGGGGTGCCGGACGTGCGTACGGACCTGGGCGTGGCCGACGCGGACGCCGACCGAGGCCAGCCGGCGAGCCACGCCGGTACCGGCCAGCGGCCCGTCCTCCGGCAGAAGAACGGGCGTGCGATGAGTGAGAGCCATGGGCTCCCACGATTCGCCGAGGGCCAAAGGGCGGGCGTCGCCCAGGTACTCGTAGCGGGTACGGACACACAGGGTGTCGACGTCGACCGCCAGCCGCCGGGCGATCGGCTCTGGAGCCGGGACCTTGACGTCCGACCGGTACTCCATGCCCGGGGTGAGCCCGGCCTGCCGGATCGCGTCCGGAATAGGCAGCAGCACGGGCAGCGCGATGCGTGTCTGCGGGGCACGGGCGAAGACGCCGATGCTTTTACGCCCCTCCAGCACGCCGGTGTCGATCAGTAGTTCCTGGCCCCGCTGGATCGCGGCCGGACTCGTCTGGTACTCGCGAGCCAGCTGGGCCCGCGGCGGCAGCTGCTCACCCGGGGACCACTCTCCTTCCGCTAGCCGCCTGCGCAGGTCTTCCGCGATGCGCTGATAGTCCGCAGTGGGCACTGCCTACTCCCGGAGAGGAACTCGCTACTCCTTGCAACTCCTTGACACGCTAATCGGTTAGCGGCACGCTAATCGATTAGCGATACGGACAGTAATCAGTGCGATGTGAGGGGGAGGAGTGGATGCGGTCCTGGCAGGGCGTGCCGCGGCACTCGCCGCCCGGCTTGCGGAACTTACGGGTGGCGCCACCCGGATCCAGGAAATCAACCAGGGCGCGCTTGTCCTGTGCACCATCGACCCGATCAGTTCCGAGGACGCCTGGGTCGACGTGCAGAACGCACTCGACGACGCCGACACCTGGAGCGTGCAAGGCCGCGGCCCCGGTCCCGAACCCCGGTTGCTGCGCGCCGAGCTCCGCTCGGCGGATCCCGGCACCGGATGACTGCGGCACTCCAGCTACGGAACTGAGTCCGCCCCGTGCGGGGGCGCACACGGCGTGGGACGCCGATTGACGCGGCCACATGACGGTGAACGAGGGTTCGCCCCCGCCGTACTGCCCGAAGAACGACATCGCGACCTGCTCGCCACCACGATCTTGCCGGCCGTTACCAAGCAGGCCACGGCCCGGACCTCCCCGGTCGTGGTGTTCGTGGCGGGTCAGCCCGGCGTCGGCAAATCCACCTTCGCCGACCTGGTGCACCACACGCTGGCCCACCACGGAGGCGCCGTGCGCATCGGCAGCGACGCCTACAAACGGGCCCACCCCTGTTATCCGACGCTCCTGGCGGTCGACGACCGCAGCGCCGGAGTGCGCACGCGCCCGGACACACGCCGCTGGCAGGCGGAGGTGGAGGACTACACCCGCCGTCACCGGTTGCACGCCGTCATCGAGACCGCTCTGGCCGACCCGGAAGAGGCCCGTACCACCGTCGGCGCCTACCGGCGCGCCGGCCACCGAGTCGAACTGGCGGTGCTCGCAGTTCCGCAGGCCCTCAGCAGCCTGGCCGTACTGCACCGCTACCTCCAGCAGGTGCGGGCCACCGGGGCCGGCCGCTACGTGTCAGCGCAGAACCACGACCACTGCTCCCGAGAACTGCCCGAAGTCCTGCGCATCATCGAAGCCGAGCGACTGGCGAACCTGGTGACAGTGATCGGCGCCCACGGCATTCGGTACCTCAACCGGCTGGCGCCGAACGGAAGTTGGTCGCGCCCACCGCGCGCCGCCCAAGAGGTGAGCGCCGAGCGGACACGGCCGTGGACTGTCACCGAAGCCCAGCATTTCCGCGACACCGTCGCACGCGTCGGAGAAATCGCGCGCCACACCCCGGGGCCGGCTCGCCGTACGGCCGTTGCCCAGGACATCCGCCACAGTCTCCGATGGGCCGAGCCACTGCTCCGTCGGCGCTGCGGCGATCCGCCCCCTCTCCAAGGAGCCGGCTAGCCCCGTCTCTCACCCGTGGAACACCAACGGATTTTCACAGACCTGATCGTCCCGTTCCATCTCGGCGACCCCGAGCCCCGATGCCACCCGATAGCGGTCTACGTGCTGGGGCAACCCGGCGCCGGGAAGACCGCAGCCTCCACCCTGGTGCTACGGGCCATGCGTCCCACCGCTGTCCGGGTGTCCAGTGAAGACTTCCGCGCGTTCCATCCCCATTACGCCCGGCTGCTCGCCCGGCGCCCGCGCACGGCGGGAGCCCTGCTGCGAGCCGACTACAGGGCTTGGCAGAACGAGGCAGAGCAATGGCTCCGAAACCGGAGGGCCGATGTAGTGATGGAGGCCGCGCCGGCCACCGACACCGACCTGCTGGCCTCAGCCTCTCGGTTCCAGGCCGCGGGATATCGGGTCGAGATGCTGATCCTGGCGGTACGTGCGGCCGACAGCCGTCAGGGCACCGCGCACCGGTTCGCTCTCGGCCTGGAACAAGGACTGCCCTCCCGCTTCACCACGCCCCACGGACACGACCGGTGCTACCGAGCGCTCGCCGCACTCGCAGCGGCCCTCGACCGCTCTCCGGCAGTGCGCACCGTCACGGTGACCGACCGGAACATGCGCCCACTTCGGAACCGGCACGGTGGTATCGCAGCCATGCTGGAAGGGGAGCGGCAGCGCTCCTACACGAACGCCGAGGCGTCCCGGTTCGCAGCGCTACAGCGCCGGCTGTGGGCATCGCTGCCACGACACCGCTCGGAACTCGCCGAAATCACTGCCTTGGCGGCGCCCCTGCTACCACCGGGCTTCCTGGTTCTCGGTCCGGCGAACGGGGCTGCGGATCGCCGCTTGCTGCCGGCGCAACGCTGAACGCTGCCGCAGTCATCGGCAGCGTACGGCCGTCGCCGTGACCGAGGGCTTCTGGACCACCTGTCGGCGAGCGTGTCGACATCACACGAGGTGATATCCAGCGGGACGGGTACGCCACCCGCCTGCCGCACGTCGGCAAAGAGGTGTGGGGAACGCACGGCGCCGACCACGTTCCGTGACGCCGGCCGTACGTAGTCACTCGTCGGCCCACACCACGAACCCCACGTGATGCGAGCGGCCCGCGCCTGCAAAACCATGAACGTGGCCCCCGCTGCACCACGCAGGGATCGGCCTGTCGTACGCGAGCCCGCGCCGTACCGAACAACTGCGGCAACCTGTGAAACGAGGTGTCCGACGATGAAGATCGAGGGTTCGGTCGCGCTGGTGACCGGAGCGAACCGCGGAATCGGGCTGGCGTTCTCGCGAGCTCTGCTGGCCCGGGGTGCCGCCAAGGTGTACGCGGGCGTCCGCAGGCCGGAGGACTTCCAGGAGCCCGGCCTGGAATCACTGCGACTCGACGTCACCGACCACGACCAGGTCGCGGCCGCCGCGGCAACGGCATCCGACGTGACCATCGTCATCAACAACGCCGGTATCCAGGCCGGACCGGGCCTGCTGGACGGCTCCTTGGAAGGTGCGCGGCGGGAACTGGAAGTGAACTATCTGGGCGCCTGGGCGGTGTCACGGACATTCGCACCGGTGCTCGCCGCCAACGGTGGCGGCGCCCTGGTGAACATGCTGTCCGTGGCCTCTTGGTGGGCGAACAGCCGGTTCCCCGGCTACGCCGCGTCGAAGGCCGCCGAGTGGTCGCTGACCAACGCGCTGCGCATCGGACTGCGAGAGCAGGGAACGCTGGTCGTCGGCGTGCACGTCGGCTGGGTGGACACCGATGCCACGGTAGGGGTCGACGCCCCGAAGGTGGAGCCGGCGGAGGTGGCCGCCAAGACCATGGACGCGATCATGCGCGATGAGCCGGAAGTACTCGTCGATGACGCGGCCCGGCGGGTACGCGCCGCGTTGTCCGGCCCCTTGGAGTTCCTCTACCCGACCGCGTGAGCGTGCCCACCGACTTCGGCGTCGTCGACTTGGGTTCCGGCTCAGGTAGCCGCGCGGCCACCCCTGTCCTGCCGTCGACGCGGTCGGCGCTCTCCGTGCCTAACTGCGGTGGCTCGCCCTTGGCTTGAAGCTCGGACACCCACACGCCAGGCCGATCCAAAAGACGCACAGGTACCCCGACGCCACCATCACCGGGCAGTCGCCTCGTGGCCGTCCCGATGCTCGTCGCGGCTGGACGGCTCGCGGGCGGAGCGCCTGTCACCTCCGGCGCGCAAAACTAGCTATACATCCGACCTATTGACTCACATTTACCTACGTGGCGACCGCCTCCTCCGCATTAAACCGTGCTTAACTCGTTGACAGTGCCAAGCGCGTGCTGCCACGTTGACCCCATTCATCGGATGTCTCAGCCTCCCTGCGGGCATGCCCGCGGCTTGACGGATCCCGGAGCGGTCATGAAATGGATGGCGTCGACGTGCAAGATCCTCGGTTCTGTACTCGCCTTCGGACTGGTCGGCGCGGGAGCGCTGGGCGTGTCGGCCGGTCCGGCGCGGGCAGCCACCGCATCGGTGCTGTGGGCAGCGCCTGACGGTCGCGGTGCGGCCTGCACGTCGAGGAATCCCTGTTCCCTGACCACCGCACAGGCCGAAGTACGCGCTCTTGAGCACGGCCGGAACCTGGTGAGCCCAAGAGTCCAACTCCTCGGCGGTACCTACCGGTTGAGCAAGACGTGGAGGTTCGGCACGGAGGACTCCGGCCGGCCCGCGCACCCCGTGGTGTGGGAGGCCGCGCCCGGCGCCCACCCGGTCATCTCCGGCGCCTCCCGGGTCACCGCCTGGCACGAGGTGGGGAGCAGCGGTGTGTGGTCCGCACACGTGCCCCACGGCAGCGCCACCCGCCAGCTCTACGTGGATGGCAGACAAGCCCCCATCGCCCAGGCCACCCCGGCGGCCCTGCACTTCACGGGCAACTGGACCGGGTCGGCCACGGGGTACGACCTGTCGAACGACGCCGCGGCCCTGGCCTGGTTCGCACACCTCACGCCCGCGGAACTGGCGCAGGTCGAGTTCGACTATCCCGCGGGCAACGGCGCGTGGACCGACTCCAAGTGCGGGGTCGCGCGGATGTCCGGCAGCACGCTGGTCATGGACCAGCCCTGCTGGACCGACGTCACCGACATCGCCCCGTTCAGCCAGGGCACCGGCGGCCTGCCGTCGATGCCCACCTCACAACTGCCGGCCACGATCCAGGGCGCCCGCAGCCTTCTGACACCCGGTCAGTGGTCCCTGGACAACGCCACCGACACGCTCTACTACACGCCCAGGAGCGGTCAGCGGATGGCCGGCCTGGACGTCGAACTGCCCCGGCTGGAGAAGCTGGTGCAAGGTGCCGGCAGCCTGGCCAAGCCCCTGCACGACATCACCTTCGTGGGCCTCCAGTTCTCGTACGCCACCTGGAACGCCCCCTCGTCACCGACGGGCTTCGCCGACGTGCAGAGCAACCTGCACAGAACCGGCGACAGCAACCAGGGGCTGTGCACCTTCTCCACACCCGCCGGCAGCTGCCCCTGGGGCGCACTCACCCAGCCTCTCGCCAACGTCGCCTTCACCGGGGCCAGTCACGTGTCGATCACCGGCAACCGATTCGTCGACCTCGGGGGCGCCGGCCTGAGTTTCATGTACGGGGGATCGCACAACGTCATCGACGGCAACGAGTTCACCCAGATCGCCTCCACCGCGCTGTCACTCGGCTGCACGTACGACCCGACTCCCACCGAAACACCGGCCTCGGTGATCAAGGACAACTGCACCCCTGACCCGAAGACCGTGCAGGCCGACCAGGTCGGGACGAACGAGATCCTGGACCACACCACGGTCTCGAACAACGTCATTCACGACGTCGGCACCGACTACCGCTCGGCCTGCGGCATCACACTTCTCTTCAGCCGCCACACCACGATCACGCACAACGAGCTCTACGACCTGCCCTACACCGGGATCACCGCGGGCGTCATCCAGGGGCACGTCGACGACGCCAACCATCCGCAGAACTCGACCAACATCAACGCCGACAACACGATCAGCGACAACCTGATCTTCGACGTCATGCAGGTCCTCGACGACGGCGGCGCGATCTACATGGAGGGCCACCAGGCGCAGTACGTCTATCAGTCCGACGGCGCCATCGACTCGGCGGCCACCCTGGCGCACGGCCTGCACGTCACCGGCAACGTCGTCTACAACGACGGCTCGCGCTTCAACGCCTTCTACGACGACGCCGGTTCGGAGTGGATCAGCTTCAGCGGCAACGTCGAGTTCCACCCGCTGGCCGCACTCGGTGCTCAGGGCGGCTGCTCGGCCACCGGTCACTTCTGGGTCACCGGCAACTACTTCTCCGACCCCGCGGAGAGCTACTTCTGCACGCAGCCGGTCGACTCCCACGCCGGCGACAACACCACCGTCCCGGCGTCTCCGGGCCCGGGTGACATCCCCGTCTCCCTCCTCGCCCGCGCAGGCGTCACCGACGGATACGGGTCGCTGGTGGACGGCCTCCCCCTCACCGCGAGCTACATCTCAGCGCCCACCCCCGTCGCCGGTTCCTCGACCGAACGGGTCCTCGTCGCCGGTGCCGGCTTCTCGCCCGGCACCCCGGTGTACTTCGGCGACCGGCGCGCGACCGACGTCCAGTTGATCTCCTCCGGATTCCTGATCGCCACGGTACCGACCGGAGCCGACGGCACGGACGTCACCGTCGGCACCTACGTACCCCGTCCGGCCATCACCGCTCCCACGAGCGGCACCATCGGCCTGGCGGGCACCTTCACGGTCCGCGGTACGGCGCTGGCCGGCAACACCGTCGCGGTCACCGACAGCGCGAACCAAGCCGGCTGCACCACAACCGCCGCCGCCGACGGCGCCTGGTCGTGCACGCTCACCGACTCCTCGCCCGGCCAACAGCACCTGTCGGCCACGCAGTCCGACAAGGACGGAGCCACGTCCAAGCCATCGGCAGCCGTCCTCGTCTACGTAGGCACCCCGCCGGCCGCAGCACGCCTCAACGACACCGATGCGTCGATCGTCTACAACTCCTGGGACTACTTGGGAAGCCGGGGCTACGGCGACCACGACGACGACGTCCACTACGCGACGACCGACGGCAGCAGCATCACATACACGTTCATCGGCACCGGGATCAAGGTGTTCGGCGAGGAGTTCACCGATCAGGGCGACATCGGCGTGTCGATCGACGGCCGGCCCGCCACCGTCGTCGACACGGTGCCTGCCGACGGCGCGCGCCACACCGATGTCGCCGTCTACACCAACACCGCACTCGCCGCCGGTGTCCACACCATCGTGGTGACCAAGCTCTCGGGCACCTACGCCACCTTCGACGGCTTCGAAATCGACAACCCCGCCTCCTCCCAGTAACCCTGGAACGCGCCGCCCCACAAACGCGGTTCACGCCCCATTGGGCTCCGGACAACGTCAAGCCTCCGTGCGGTGGAGGGAATCCCACCGCACGGAGGCTGCGTCACCCGCACCAGCGAGGACTCGTTTCCCTGCCAAGCCCACCGTGACGACGATGCTCGGGTTCAGGGCGGCGATGGCGTCCAGGTTCGCGATCCATGCCTCGCGTGACGTGGTGTCGGTCTCGATGGGAATCTCGCCGGGGAAGATCCCCTGCCAGTACTTCCGCAGGCCCGTGTCGGTGGCCTCGGCGCAGTCGGCCAAGGCGTCGACCTGGTCGAACGTGATGAGCGTGTCGACCGGGACGTCATCCCGTTCGCCGGCGATGAGTGTGCTGCTCAACGGGGACCACATCGGCCGGTCCCCGGAAGCCTGCGCGGCCGTACCCGTCGGCGAGGTCCTCGATCCGGTCGGCCCCTGACGTGACCCCGAACCGCTGCCGCCGCCGAGCCGTTTGCCGACCCTGCCCCGGCCCGTTCCCCGACGGTCGTTCAGTCCGCAGAGACGCATGATCGTCCAACGGGTGCGGGGAACGCACGTCGCCGATCGCCTCATGCTCGGTATGCCGGCGCGCGAGGGGCAGGCCGGGTGCCAACAGCGCGCGATTGATGACCACTATGTGCACGTCACACATGGTCCCGGCCGCGGGTCGTAGTGCTGCGCCGAGGCCAGGACCACGTGCTGCACGGGATTGCCGCACGGCGCCGCGCAGGAACGATGAGCTCGGACGGCACCTGCCACGCGCGCAGGAGCCGACCTCAGCACGTTCTCCTGGAGAAGGCCTCATGACTTCACCCTCTGCCCCGCTTTCCGGCCGTGTCGCCGTGGTGACCGGCGCATCCAGCGGGATCGGTGAGCACGTCGCCCGTGCGCTGGCCCGCGACGGAGCCCATGTCGCCCTGCTCGCCCGACGGGCGGAGCGGCTGAAGGAGATCTGTTCGCGCATCGAGGCGGACGGGGGACAAGCGGACGTGTTCACGGTCGACGTCACGGTGGCTTCGGCACTCGACGACACCGCTCAGCACATCGCCGCGACCTTCGGGCCCGTGGGCATCGTGGTGAACAACGCCGGGATCATGCTGCCGACCCCCGTCACCGGGTCCTCCGCCGAGGACTGGAGCAGCCAGACGGCTCTGAACGTCGACGCGGTCAACAACACCGTACGGGCCTTCAGCGGGCAGCTGATCGAGGCGGCCGCCGCCTATGGGGCCGCCGATCTGGTCAACACCGCGTCCATCGCGGGCAGGACGCTCTTCCCGTCGTACTCGGCATACGCCGCGACGAAGGCCTACGTGATCCATCTCGGCCGCAACCTGCGGGCCGAGCTGGGGCCCAGGCAGGTGCGGGTCACCACCATCGAGCCGGGCATCGTCGACACCGAACTGCAGTCGAAGATCCCCAGCGCCGAATCCCGTGGCCGTCTGGAAGACACCCGCTCCCAGATCGAGTGGCTCCTGCCGCAGGACGTGGCGGACGTCGTGGCCTACGCCGTCTCGCTGCCTCCTCGGGTGAATCTGGCCGAGATCGCAGTTCTCCCCACGCGGCAGCCGGCCTGAGGAGCGTTCATGACCGCCCCGAGCCTGGAACTGACCCAGTTCACCGTCCGAGAGACGGCGCCGGGTTACTGGCGCATCACCTTCGACCATCCGCCGGCCAACCTCATGACCGCCGTCACCGCGGCGGAGCTGCGAACGATCGTCGAGGCCGCGGAGACGGCGAGCGATCTGCGGGTGATGGTCTTCGACAGCGCGAACGAGCAGTTCTTCTTCGCCCGCTACGACGTGTCGCAGGGACCACTGCCCGCCGACCCGGGGCCCACAGGCCTGCCGATCTTCCTCGACACGACCGTCCGGCTCGGCGCCCTCCCCGCGATTTCCATCGCGCAGATCGCAGGACGAGCAAGGGGCGGAGGCAACGAACTGGCCCTGAGCTGCGACCTCCGCTACGCGGCGCTCGAATCGGCGGTCTTCGGCCAGCCGGAGATCGGCTCCGCCCTGGTGCCCGCCGGCGGAGGACTGGAACGGCTGGTTTCCCTGGTCGGGCGCAGCCGCACACTGGAGATCGCGGCAACCGGCAACGACTACGACGCGGCGACTGCCGAGCTGTACGGGTGGATCACCAGGGCCGTGCCCGCCGCGGACCTTCCAGGCTTCGTAGACGCCCTGGCCCGCAGGATCGCGGGTTTCGACGGCGCCGCCCTCGCGGAGATCAAGCGCCTGGTCGGTCGTACCACCCTGACGGATCCCGCCGCGCTGCTCGACTCCTCGGAGACGGCGACGAGGCTCACCGGAGGGCCCGGCTTCCGGCCGGCCCTGGAACGCGTCCGAGCCCGCGCGCGAGCCGTCGGCGCCGACTTCGACCTGCGGATGGGCTTCCATATCGGAACGGCCGATGAGGATCGGGCCCCTCGGCGTTAGCCAGGACCTTCCGGCTGTGTGGCGATCACCCCTACGAACCCCATTCGCACGGACTACGTGCATCACGGGATCTCTCAGGCCCCCGGAGCGGGCATGATCACCAAGCGGCTCCATGCCCCACCAGACCGTACGGATGTTCAGCACGCAACAGAGTGAGGACCGATCTCATGCCCATGATCGACGTTTACGCCGCCAAGGGGACCATCAAGGACCGCAAGGCTCTGGCCCAGGAGCTCGCCCAGGCGATCATGCGCTGGGAGAAGGTCCCCGCCATCCCGTTCTTCTCGGACAACACCGCCGCCTTCGTCCATGAGCTGGACGCGGACGGCTTCTCCACCGCCGGCGGCAGCACCGACCACGTGCGCGTCGCCGTCACCACCAACGCCGGCGCACTGGACAGGGAGCAGCAGCTCGGTCTGGTCAAGGAGATCTCGGAGCTGGTGGCATCGGCCGCGGGCGATCCCTCCCTCACCGACCGCACCTGGGTCGCCCTGACCGAGGCGGTCCCCGGCGGCTGGGGCATCGGCGGTCACGCCTACACCAACGAGGAAATCGTCCAGCACGTACGCGAACTGCTCGGCAAAGGCTGAATCGGAGCCGTTCACCATGGACGGCGAACACCAGTGAGCCACAGACGCGATGCTCCGCGCGGTGCGTGGACGCAGACGGTCCCCGAGGGGCGGAAGGGGAGGGCACCGGCCGTCCGCGCCGGGTTCCAGCCGCTGTGCAGGGAGTTCCTGACAACGGCGACTGCGATCCGGCGGGCGACGTTGGCGGGCGCGATGGTGTTCGCCACGCGGGTGGGGCGTGTACGAGGGGGAGGCGTACCGCGAGCGAATCATCTGGCTGTAGGCCGCGGCCTGCGGGGCCGGGATGCCGGTGTCTGCGGCAGCCGGGCGGACTGTTCGGTCGAGGCCGGCGTCGTGAGGCCCCCGCCAGCAGCGCACCGACCGCTGCGAGGAGGGCGGGCGTGAGGGCTCCGCTTCGCATCAGGGGAGTGCCTTTCCGTCGGCCAGTCGTCCATGTGTATGACTGGTTTCCGCTGATGTGAATATCACGATGCTTTGAGTCGGTGACTTGCCATGGACGTGACAAGGTCTAGACCTGCATCATGTGTGTCCCGGAACTCAGAAGGGATGTTCACATGGACAGACGGCAACTGATCTTTCGGGGCGCCGCCATGGCATTCGCCGCCCCCACCCTGCGGGCCCCCGCGGCCCACGCCGCCCCACCCTCCGGCCAGTTACCCGCCCGCGCCGAGATCATCGCCGTACTGCGCCGGGTGGCCGACCAATGGATCAACGGGCACAGCGACTCGGGGGACAACGGCTGGGCCCGCGCCACCTTCTTCAGCGGGCTCATGGCCGTCTACCGGCTCACTCGCGACGCCCGCTACCTCACCTACACCCGCGCATGGGCCGAGAGGCACAACTACGGCATCAACGGCGGCGTCACCACCCGGCACGCGGACAACCACAACGCCATCCAGGCCTACCTCGACCTCTATGAGATCGAGCCCGAGGCGCGCAAGCTCACCGCGTCCGAGGACACCCTGCGCCACATGATCACCGACCAGCCCGGCAAGGACGACGACTGGTGGTGGGTCGACGCGCTTCACATGGCGATGCCGCCATTCGCCCGCTTCAGCCGACTGCGCAACGACGACGCCTTCGCCGCCAAGCTCTACCGCCTCTACAACCACACGAAACGCGTCCAGGGCGGCCCCGGCCTGTGGGCCCCGACCCTCGGCGGCCTGTGGTACCGCGACGACCGCTTCCTGCCCGGCGGCATCCTCTCCCCGGGCGGCAAGCCCGTCCTGTGGTCGCGTGGCAACGGCTGGGCCGCGGCCGGCCACGTCAAAGTCCTGAAGGTCATGCCCCCGACAGCGCCCAACGTGCCCGAGTACCGCGACACCCTCACCCGGCTCGTCACCACACTGCGGCCCGTCCAGCGCGGCGACGGCTTCTGGAACGTCAACCTCGGCGACGCCACGCACCTCCCCGGGCCGGAGACCAGCGGCACGTCCTTCTTCGCCTACGGCACCGCGTACGCAATCGCCGCGGGGCTAGTGCCCTCCGCGACATACCTGCCCGTGGCGGCCCGCGCCTGGAACGGGCTGGTCGCGACAGCCGTGCATCCCGACGGCTTTCTCGGCTACGTCCAGAACGTGGGAGACCGTCCCGAGTCGAGCCAGCCGGTGACGTACGACTCGACCGCGGACTTCGGGGTGGGAGCGTTCCTTCTGGCGGGAACGGAGCTGGCGGGCCTGGTGAGTTAGGCGGCGACCGGGAAAGTTTCACCCGGCGGGCCGGTTGCGGGCACGCCGCTCCATGACCAGTGCGGGATCGCGGTCCAGCGGACTTCGATGAGCCGGGCGTCGAGCTGGTGGAGCCGGTGGGGAGCGGCGTCGCCGTGCCTGCGGCATGGTGTCAGTGAGGTGCGATCGAGCGGACGAGGTCGATGCCGCGGCCGAGGTTGTCGATACGGGCTTCCAGCGTGGTGCCGGCAGGGTAGAGGCGCACCGTGTCCACGCCGGCCTTCTGCCAGACTTTGAGGCGTTCGCGGACCATGTCCTCGGTGCCGATCAGGGTGGTGGCCAGGACCATGTCGTCGGTGATCGCCGCGGCGGAGCCGTCGCGGTCCCCCGCCTGCCAGCGCTCACGCACCTGAGCGGCGACGTCGGCCCAGCCCTGGCGGCTGTAGGCGTTGTTGTAGAAGTTGGTGGAGCCGGAGCCCATGCCGCCGAGGGAGAAGGCGAGCTCCATTTTGCGGCTGCCGATGATGTCGGCGAGGTCGTCCTCGCGGGTGACGATGTTGATTTCGGCACCCTGGCAGACGTCGAGCTGGGCTCGGGTGCGGCCGCCGCGGGCGAGGCCCGCGTCGAGGTGGGTGAAGTAGGCGCCGGCCGCCTCTGGGACGAAGCTTGTGCCGAGCCAGCCGTCGGCGACTTCGCCGGTGAGTTCCAGCATCTTGGGGGAGAGGGTGGCGAGGTACACCGGTACGGGCACTGCCGTGAGACTGAGGCGCATGGGGCGGCCTTCGCCGTCAGGCAGGGGGATGGCGAACTGGCGGCCCCGGTAGGCGATCTTCTCTCCGGTGAAGGTGCCGCGGATGATCTCGACCGTCTCCCGCATGCGGGTCAGCGGACGGGCGAACGGGATGCCGTGCAGGCCCTCGATCACCTGGGGGCCGGACGCACCGAGCCCGAGGAGGAAGCGGCCCTCGGACAGTTGGGCGAGCGTCATCGCGGTCTGCGCGATGGTGACCGGGGAGCGGGTGGCGAGCTGGATGACCCCGGAGCCCAACAGCATCCGGTCGGTGCGCGCGGCCAGGTAGCCGAGCGGCGAGGGAGCGTCGCTGCCCCAGGCCTCGGCCACCCAGCAGATGTCCAGCCCGAGTTTCTCCGCTTCGAGTACGAAGTCGACGCTCTCGCGCCAGTCGCCGCCCGAAGCCTCGATGGTGGTCGCGGTGCGCATCACATCTCCCGTTCCGCGAGATCCTTGAGGGCTGCGAGGTTGGCCTTCATCCCGGTCTCGAACTCGCGGAGCCTGACGAACACGATCTTCTGCTCCTTCTCGGGCATGGCCTCGATGGCGAAGGTCAGCCCGGACGGCGCCGGCCCCATCTGCGCCCACTGCTCCAGCTCGGTTCCCGAACCCTGCCGGACCAGCGTGAAGCGCCACACGCTGCTGGGACGGTCAGGGTCGCCCACTGCCCAGCCGAAGCGCTCCGGAGCCTCGTACTCCACGACAGTGTTCGTCGTTTCCCAGCTCCCCAGGTCGGGGTGCGAACTGCGCCCGACGAAACGGCGGCCGGGCTGTGGGGCACTCGCGCCGTCGAGCCACTCGACCTCCTGGAGTTCCGCACTCAGCCGCGGCATCAGGTGAATGTCGCTCACCAACGCCCACACCCGTTCCGCCGACGCCTCGATGCGGGTGCTCACGGACACCGTCGGAGCGTCCGCATAGACCTGTCCCGTCCATTCCATGGTGCGTACCCCTCCTCGCCGATGACCTGCATAGTTGCGTATTGAGACCCACTGTGGCAAGGGTCGGGAAGTGCAATGGCCTGCTGAGTTTCAAAGAGAGACCCTTATCATCGGGTCATGAGGCGCACTACGTTCGCGAACTGGCCCTGCTCGCTGGCCAGGAGCATGGACCTGTTCGGGGACCGGTGGACCCCCCTGGTGCTGAGGGAGGCGTTCTACGGCATCAGCAGGTTCGACGACTTCCAGCAGGAGCTCGGCATCGCGCGCAACACCCTGACCGAGCGGCTTCGCCGGCTGGTCGACGCGGGACTGATGGAGAAGCGCGTCTACGAGACCCAGCCGATCAGACACGGGTATCTGCTCACCGAGGCAGGTCGCGACTTCTACCCCGTGATCCTGGCCATCACCGCTTGGGGCGACCGATGGCTGGCCGAAGAGGCAGGAGCGCCGATCACCACCCGTCATGAGGCATGCGGCCACGACACGCGCGCCGAAGTGGTCTGCTCGCACTGCAAGGAACCCCTCGCCTGCGAGGACGTCACCCCTCGGCCGGGTCCGGGATACCCGCCCAAACTGCTCGACCGTCCCGACGTCCGACGGAGGTTCAAGCTCGATGCCCTGGAAGAGCCGGCGTAAGCCGTCCACCGACCCCCGCCGTCCCGCGCCCGGTACCGCCCGAACCGCGGTCGTCCGAGAGCTGGACGGCGACGGCGCCCTGCCGCCGAACGCGGGGCCCAGCGGTAGGGCGCGCCGGACACGGGCCCGCTTGAGGAGTACGCGTGTGCGCTCGCCTCCCAGGTCAGGCCCCTGCCGCCGTCGTCCAACGCACCGGCACCCGGCCGAGTCGAGTTGTGCGTAACGGTCGGCGAGGGCGTTCTCGATCGTGTGGAATGACCCGATGTCGGCGTATGGCCTGTGCTCCCCGGGCGCGTACGGACGAACGGTCATGTGTACACCGCTGCTTCATTGGACAGTAGGGTCCCGCCCTCCTCCAGCACATTGAGGTTGACCTGTGGAAGAGCTGTTCGGGCGTGACGCGGAATGCCGCCGGATGGGGGCTTTGCTGGACGATGCCCGGCGGGGATTGAGCGGGGTCCTTGTTCTGCGGGGCGATCCAGGCGCCGGTAAGAGCGCGCTGCTCGACCACCTTCAGGCCACGGCAGCGACCGAGTTCGAGATCACGCGCTTCGACGCGGTGGAATCCGAGGCCGAACTCGGCTTCGCCGCACTGCATCAGCTGCTCAGGCCGTACCTGGGGCAGGTCCCGAAGCTGCCTGATCCTCAGGGTGAGGCGCTCTGCCAGGTCTTCGGGCTTCAGGAACGGACCAGCCCGCCCGACCGCTTCCTTGTGGCGGTCGCTTCTCTCAGCCTGCTTGCCGCGCGTGTCGGCGACAGGCCCCTGCTGTGTCTGGTGGACGACGCTCACTGGCTCGACGAGGAGTCCGCGGCCGTACTCGCCTTCGTGGCGCGCCGGCTTTACGCGGACCCGGTCGTGATGGTGTTCGCCGCCCGTGACGGGGCTGACGGCCTCGACCATCTGGCCGGACTGCCTCAACTGGCCGTGCCCAGCCTGCACTCCGAAGCGGCCGGCGAACTGCTGAAGTCGGTTGTCCCGGGCGGCCTCGCCCCCGATGTCCGCGACCGGATCGTCACCTCCACCGGAGGAAACCCGCTGGCTTTGATCGAAGCGGCCAGGGAACTGACCGCTGACCAGCTGACCGGCCAGGCGCCTCTGCCGGAGCCCGTTCCGCTCGGCCAGGCCCTGGAACGGATCTATCTCCGTGAAGCGCTGGCGATGCCGCCCATGACGCGCACCCTGCTCCTGACCGCCGCAGCCGACCCGACCAGCGATCCGCAGGTGTTGTGGCGGGCCGGTCGCGAACTGGGCTTCGACGTCACCGCCGCGGTGGCCGCCGAGCAGGGCGACTTGCTCTCGATCCGGGAGACCGTGAGATTCCGCCACTCGCTGATCCGCTCAGCTGTGTACTACGGCGCCCCGTTGTCCGAGCGCGCACGTGTCCACGCGGCACTGGCCGCGGTCGCCAGGGGACTCGGTGAGATCGACCTGTGTGCCTGGCACCTGGCGGCAGCCGCGACCGATCCCGACGAAGGCGTCGCCACAGAACTCGAGCGCGCCGCGACGCGCACCCGGGACCGCGGTGACTGGACAGGCAGCTCGGCCCTTCTGGCGCGAGCGGCGTCCCTGACCTCCGACCTGCCCGTGCGCGCCCGACGTCTCCTGGAGGCCGCGGAGGCCGGCGCCGTGGCCGGCTCGTCCGGACGGGCCCAGGCCCTGCTGGACGAGGCGGCCGCCTACCAAGAGGACCAGCGCCACAACGGCCTGGTGCATCGGGCGCAGGCACGGATTCACCGGCTGACCGGCTCCCCGGCGTCCGCGACCTTCGCATTGCTGACGGCGGCCCGGGCGCTGGGACCGGTCGACAACCGCCTCGCCCGTGACATTCTCGTGGAAGCGCTGGTCCAGGCACAGATCAGCGGCACGCTCGCTCCCCAGGGGGCAACCCGCCTCAGCGTGGCCGAGACGGTTCGTTCCCTCCCGCTCCCGGCCGAAGCGCCGGCCACGACGGGCGATGCGGTCCTGGAGGCCGACACAGCGGTTCATCTCGAAAGACTCGACGACGCCGGCCCGAAACTGCACCGAGCGATCACCGCGGTGCAGCGCGAGGACTCAACTGCCGCCGAGTCGCTCCAGTGGCTGGCGGCTGCCTGCTCGCATGCGACGATCCTCGGCGACGACATCGCCCTGCACGACCTTGCCTGGCGCCTCGAAGCGGAAGCCAGGCGCCTGGGAGCCGTCATCCCGATGGCTCTGGCGCTGAGCCACACCGCGTTGTCCGAACTGATCGCCGGACGGCTCGCCGAATCGGAGCGTCTTTTCGATCAGCGCGCCGCGTTGGAGGAGACCCGCGGTTCCCGCATCTTCCTGGGCGCACTGCTGATCGCCGCCTGGCGAGGCAGGGCAGAGGAGGCCGAGAGCCTGGCGGAAGCCGTCCGGGAACACGCCTCCCGCACCGGCCAGGGATACCAGTTGGTGTTCTGCGACTACGCCCGCAGCGTCACCGAGCTGAGCCGATGCCGCTACCACGAGGCCTACCTCGCCCTCGAAGACCACATGGGGGACACCAGCCAACTGAAGTTCGCTCTCGCCGACATGATTGAGGCGGCAGTCCGTAGCGGCAAGGACGACGAAGCGATCGAGCTGCTCCACCGCCTGTCCCGGCTGGCAGCGCAGACCCCCGTGCCCGGGCTTCTCGGCGACCTTGCCCGCGCACAGGCTCTGACCACCGCCGACACCTCAGAGGCGGAAACGCTGTACCTGCGGGCCATCCACCACCACGAGAACACTCGGGGCCCGGTCCGTGGAGCTCGCAGTCATCAGCTCTACGGAGAGTGGCTGCGCCGTGAGCGCAGAAGCAAGGAGGCACGCCACCAACTCCGGATCGCCTATGAGCTCTTCGACGCGATGGGGGCCGCGGGCTATGCGGAGAGAACGGAGCAGGAGCTTTCCGCCGCGGGCGATCCGGTTCGACCCTCCGGCGGCGCTCCACGTGAGACGGACGTTCTGACGCCGCAGGAGGCGCGTGTCGCCCGCCTGGCTGCCGGCGGGGCCACGAACGCCGAGATCGCCGCCCAGCTCTACCTCAGCGTCCATACCGTCGACTACCACCTGCGAAAGGTGTTCCGGAAACTTGATGTCCGCTCGCGCCGCGAGTTGGGCGACCTGCGCGACCGCATCGCCTCCGCGTAACTGTGCCGACGACGCTGCTGCCTTGCCGTGCGAGACGCAAACGATCAACGTCCGACCGGATGCACCGGGTGCGGTGCAATCAGGGAGAGCGCGGCATCGGCCGCTTGCGGGGCGTACCGCTCGATGGTGTTTCGTTCGCGCCCATGGCCTGCTGCCGCCGCCCGTCCGGCTACGACGACGACCGCAACCGGCCCAAGGCGAAACGGCCATCGGCGGCGTGGATGCCGCTCTTTCCCGGGCCGGTGGCCGCTGCGAGGTCGTAGGCCGAGACGCCGCCCCGGCCGGTCGTAGCCGCCCGAGGTGAATGCGGCCTGCCCCGACCGTCCTCACGCCGCGGGAGGTGCCGCGCGGCGGCGTGGCGGGGAAACTCCTGCCAGTGGTTGAGATGCTCCGTTTCCCGGGGACGTTGTCAACTTGGCTGAGGAGCTGGGCGGTTGGGTTGATCTCTGCCCGAGGTGCCAGGTCGACGACGCCGTGTGGCCGTCGGGAAACCGCCCGTCGAGTTCCCGGATGCCCGCAACACCTCTGCGTGCTGCCTGGCCGGGTATGTCGTCGCCCTCATCCGTGTTGTTCCGTGGCGCCTGGTGGCGGGACTACGAGTCGCGGGACTACGCGTGGTACGGGATGCCGCGACGGGGGTGCCGCGACAATCTGCAGGGGCGGTTCGGAACGGCCTTTGCGCGACGCGGCGCGGTCTTGAGGGCTGTTCCCGGTTGGACGGGAAATGCGGCGAGATTCCCTTGGGAGGTGCTTGGTCGATGGCTGTCGTTCGTATTGCACACACGATCTGGGAGGGTGACGTCCCGACGGGCAAGGGGGTGATCACCTTCGACTCCTCCGGGATCCCGGACCAGCCGGTTACCTGGGCCTCGCGGTCGCAGGAGGCGAATGGGAAGACCAGTCCGGAGGAGCTGATCGCCGCTGCACACACCGGTTGCTACTCCATGGCGCTGGCGAATGGCCTGGCCCGGGCGGGACACCCGCCGACCCGGCTGCGCACCACTGCGGAGGTGGGCTTCTCGCCCCGTGACGGGATCACCGGGATCGCTCTGACCGTCGTCGGCGCCGTGCCCGGTCTCGGCGAAGCCGAATTCGTCGAACTCGCTGAGGATGCCAAGGCCAACTGTCCCGTGAGCCAGGCACTCAAGGCCGTGCCGATCACCCTCAAAGCAACCCTTGAGGCGTAACTGAGGACGCGCGGAACGCGCTTCACACCGGCCTGCAGGGGCAGTCGGAGCGGGGCGTGCTCGTGTCTTTTTGTGCTTCTCGGAGAAGTGCGCAGCCGACGCGCCGCCGAGCACCTCGGCGCCGTAGTCGTGGCGACACAACGTCCCAGGGGGTGCCCGAGGTGTGGCCGGCGAAGGCCTCGCGAGGGGAGGTCCGCTCCGCGATGACCTCGCCGTTCGGTCTTTCGAACGCGACCCGTTCGGGCGTTCGTGCCGCTTGCCACCGATGGAGACCTCCATGGGCGACGAGCACAAGCTTCAGCAGATCGGACGTGCACCGCGTAGTCCGCGGAGCGGGCCGGCTCCGGTGGATCACGCTGAATCCCGGGGTCGCATCAGGGCGGCGTCGGCGGCCCTGGAAGCCGACCGCAGGCGGGGGAAGTCCGGTCTTGGACGCCTTGACCGCCGAGTCCAGGCCGGCAGCGACCATGACCTGGGCGGCTGCCGGTTTGGAGATGCGTGCCCGTTCGGTCACTCGGTGGACTCGCCGAGCAGTGTGACGGTGCCCGGCGTCTGCCCGGGGTGACCGAAGCAGGCCGCTTCGGCGGCGAGGATCACATCGGCACGGAGCGCGAGTCCGAGGCGGCTGGCGGAGCGCGGCCCGTGGACGGCGGCGATCACCGGTGTCGCCGCCGCAGCCAACCTCTCGGGCGCCGGCCGTGCGCTCGTCGGCCGGCGAGCAGTGAGCGACTCTGCCCGCGCTCTGTTGGGAGACGGAGGGCAGCGGTCAGGCGGCGAAGGTGCGGCGATATCTCGACGGACTGGTCCTGGTCGCCGCGGTGAAGTGGATGCGGAGTGACTCCGCGGAGCCGAAGCCGCATTGGTGGGCGATGTCGTCGATGCCGAGACGGGTGGTCTCCAGGAGTTCGCGCGCGCGGGCTACGCGTTGCACGGCCACCCAGTTCATGACGCTCGTTCCGGTGACGGCCCGGAATCTGCGGCGCAGGGTTCGTGTGCTCATGTGGCTGTGCCGGCTGACCGACTCCAGGGTGAGCGGCTCGGCGAGGTGTTCCAGTATCCAGGTGATCACGTCGGTGATCTCGGAGTCGCCACCGGGCGGGACGTGCTCGATGAACTGGGCCTGTCCTCCTTCGCGGTGGGGCGGACTGACCAGGAAGCGGGCCATCGTGTTCGCGGCTGCCTGACCATGGTCGAGCCGCAGGAGGTGCAGGCACAGGTCGGTTCCGGCGAGGACACCCGCGGAGGTGAAGACGCCGGTGTCCTCGACGTAGAGCTCCGCTTCGCGGACGTCGACCGACGGGTGGCGGTCTCGCAGCAGTCCGGCCCAGTGCCAGTGGGTGGTGGCGCTACGGCCGTCCAGGATCCCGGCCGCCGCCAGGGCGAAGGCGCCCGTGCAGATCGACACCATACGGCTGCCCCGGTCGTACGCGTCACGCAGCCGTTCGACCAGCTCGGCGTCCGGAGGCTCGGTGGCGTCCTGCACTCCGGCCACGATCACGGTGTCCGCCGTGTCCAGCCGGTCGAGCGGCTCGACCTCGCGGGGTACCAGCGAGTTCTCCGCCGGAACGGTACTCACCAAGGTCAGTTCGTAGGGGGAGCCGCCGGGCCAGTAGGCCGTCACGTAGTCCGGCCAGTGGCCGAACACCTGCTGGGGCACGGCGACGTCCAACAGGACGAAGCCCGGCTGCACCACGACCGCGACCTTGGCCGGATCCTTGGGATTGTTGTCCATCTGGCCATCGTACGGCGACCTCGGTCTTCCTAGGCTGGTCGCATCACGCTGATCACGATGAGTGAGGAGATGCGCAACATGTACGTAGTTGTCGAGACGTGGACCCCGAAGCCCGCGTTCTTCGCCGCCACCGAGGAGGCGCGGAACGACCTGTTCACAGGGATCCAGGAAGCCATGAAGCAGCTCGCGGGGATCGGATTCGTGACGCTCGGCTGGGGCAGGGTGGAACCAGCCTCGCGTTCCGCCTCCTACGAGTGGTTCGCGGTCTGGCAGGCCCCTTCGAGGGAAGTGGCCGACGTGTTCCTGAACGGTGTCGAGAGCTCCGGCTGGTACACCTACTTCGAGCAGTCCAACGTCGTGGGCGAGCTGCGGCCGGCCGAGACGGTCATCGCCGAGCACCTGGCACTGGAGGCTGAGGCCAAGTGAGCGTGCTCGACAATCTGCCCGAGGAGATCGGAGGGTGGCCGCGTACTGCGGCTACGGAGGCCGCTGTTGCCTTCACGGCCGAGCACTCTCCGGAATGGCTGCTCAACCACACTGTCCGCAGTTACTTCTACGCCCGTAGCATCGCCACCGCCAAGAATCTCGTTGCAGGCGTGGACTACGACGACGAGACGCTCTTTCTCGCCACGGTGCTGCACGACATCGGTCTGACCGACGCGGGGCAGGGACCGAACCGGTTCGAGGTGGACGGTGCGTTCCGGGCCGCTCGATTCGCCCGGGAGCACGGACTGTCCGATGTCGCCGCCGACCAGATCTGGGATGCGGTGGCGCTGCACACCTCCGCGGGGATCGCTCCCCACAAACACACGCTCGGCGCTCTCGCGCATTTCGGTATCGGTGCCGACATGTTCGCTTTCGGTATCGAGGACGTGGACCGGGCGGTACTGCACGCGGCGCACGCGGCGTTTCCGTTTCTGGATCTGCGGAACAACATCCATGCGCAGGTGGTCCACCAGATCGACGAACAGCCGTCGAAGTGGGCGCCGGTGTCGTTCGTCGACATCGTGTATCGCAAGCACCGGCCGGACAATCCGTTCCCAGGGCTGGACGAGCTGATCGCCGCCCCGGTGCTTCCGGACTGACGGCGCTTGGCGGGGTGGCCGCGGTCGGATGCCGAGGCCGTTTGCCGACGGGTGGCTGCAATGAACCAGGCGCGGAGCCACGAACACAACCGTGTCTTCCTCGACGGCGTCGCCGCCGCGATCACCGCCGACTCCGACTTCGTCGACGGCCACTACAGGGAGCAGGCGTATCACGCACTGGGATTCAAATCCTGTGAGGAGTTCGTCGTCGGCACGCTTCGAATTGCCCGGTGTGTGGGGGCACGCGGCCGGGGCGGGGGTGAACCCGGTCGACAACGCAGTCGTCGACCGGCTGACCCGTGAGCTGTTGGAACAATGACCGAGATCTCTGCCGTGCTGCACGGCAATGGCAATGTGTCGACGGATTGCTTTACGCGCGAAACTCCCGCGGCGCAAACTGGCTCCATGGCAATCCATGTCGCCCGTGGTGCAGACGAATGGGCCCGGGTGATTTCGGAGAGTTTTGTTCCGCTGTCGCTGGTCACCATGTCCGGTGCTGTCACGGGTTCGGTGCGCTCCAGTGCGCTGGGGCCCGCCGTCACACTCTCCGCGGTCAGGGTGCAGGGCCAGTCGGTCGCCGCCAGGACCTCCAGGCTGGTGCGCACCGAGCCGCGGGACGACTTTCTGTTCTCGCTTCATCTCGACGGTGATGGCGCCGTCGTGCAGGACGGCCATGAGGCGGTGCTGGCGCGCGGGGGTGGGGTGCTGTACGACTCCGCACGGCCCTACCAGCTGATTTTCCCGACCAGCCATCGTCAGTTGGTGCTGCAGATACCCCGGCACCAGTTGTCCGACCGGGTGGGCCGAGTGGCGGAGGTGTGCGGGCGGGCGCTGCCTCCCGCCGGCCCCGGCGTCCGGGTCCTGGCGGCCTGTGTGCGCGAACTCGCCGAAACCTGCGAGAGCCTCACCAGCACTCCCCGGGCTGAGCTGGGGGTCACGACCGTCGACCTGCTGGCCACCGTGCTGCGTGCGGCTCTCGGCCACGACGTCGGCCCGCGCGGCCTTCCAGGGCGGGCCGCCTTGTTGGCATCGATGCGGACGTATGTGCGCGACCACCTGTCCGACCCTCGTCTGTCGCTGACGGAGCTGGCCCGGTGCCACGGCGTGTCCGTGCGCTATACGAGCGAGTTGTTCGCCGCTGAGGACTCATCTCCGGCCGCGTTCATCCGCGCGGAGCGACTGCGTGCCGCGCGTCGCCTGCTGGCCGACCCCCGCTACTCCGCGCTTACGGTCTCCACCGTCGCGACCCGCTGCGGTTTCGCCGATCGCACCACATTCACTCGCGCCTTCGTGCGGGCGTACGGCCTGCCTCCGGTCGCCCTTCGCGCGGCACACGGCGACCAGTCCGAGTAGCGCGCGGTCCAGCCCGTCGTCGGCGACCGCAACCGACCGCCGAAAACGCCGCTCACCCGTGCGCACAACGCCGCGTCGACCGGTTCGCTCACGCCTACGTTTTTGGCCACCTCAATAACACCCACTCGCCCGGAGGCCATCATGTCGTCCGTGTACCGTGTCGCCGCCGTGCAGGCCGAGCCCGTATGGCTCGACGCCGGCGCCACCGTTGAGAAGACCATCGGACTCATCGAGGATGCAGCAGCGCAGGACGTGGCTCTCGTCGCCTTTCCCGAGGCATGGATCCCGGGCTACCCGCTGTTCCTGTGGCTGGGAGCGGTGGCCGGGCAGATGCCATACGTCGCCCGGTACCACGCGAACTCCCTCACGCTGGACAGCCGTCACCTCACGGCGATCCGCGAGGCAGCCCGCCGCACAGGTGTGTCCGTCGCGCTCGGCTACAGCGAGAAGGACCACGGCAGCCTCTACATAGCGCAGACCGTCATCGGCTCCGACGGCGGTGTCCCGCTGCACCGCCGCAAGCTCAAGCCCACCCATGTCGAACGCAGCCTGTTCGGCGAAAGTGACGGCAGCCACCTCAAGGTCGTCGACACCCCGCTCGGTCGGCTCGGCGCGCTGAACTGCTGGGAGCACCTGCAGCCGCTGAACAGGTATGCCATGTACGCCCAGCACGAACAGGTCCACGTCGCGGCCTGGCCCGCCTTCGGCCTGTACAAGGGCATCGCCTATGCCTTGAGCGCCGAGGCCAACCTCGCCGTGACGCAGACCTACGCCCTGGAGGGCGGATGCTTCGTCATCGCCCCGAGCCAGGTAGTCGGCGAACGGGCCATCGAGACGTTCGTGACCAACGACGAACAGCGCGCCCTGCTCACCACGGGCGCCGGTAACTCCCGCATCTACGGCCCCGACGGATCGCCCATCGGAAAGAACCTCGACGAGTACGCCGAGGGATTGGTCGTCGCCGACATCGACCTGTCGCTGATCGACCTGGCCAAGAACGCCGCAGACCCCACCGGCCACTACGCCAGGTCGGACGCCACGCGACTGCTGCACGACAACCGGCCCAGGCCGGCCGTGGTCCGGCCCGGCGAGGCTTCCGGACCTCACTTCGTCGACCTGGACGAATCAGCGGGCAGCACCGTCGTCGAGGTTCCACTTTCAAGCCCGGCCTGAGTCCGTGCGGTAAGCGCGGTTCTCACGGCCTCGGCCGGGGACCGCGCTCGCCCGATGCGCCGCTCGGAGCCTCACCAGCTCCCAGTACAGGGCCGAATGTGCCGGAGCGCTCCGCGCCGCGTGCACATCCTCCGTACCCCCTGAGGGGGATCGTCATGTACCTCATCGGCGAACTCGCCGCCAACGCCGCCCTTCACGGGCGCGCCGGAACCGATGCTGATGAATACGGTCGCGGCTGCGAGCTTGTTCGCCTGTTATCAGAGTGGACGGCCGTGCAACAGACGCCCCAGTCTTCGCCCGTACCGCCTCCTCGGTGACGCCCGGAGCAGGCCGAACTGCCGGTCGGCTGGGGTACCCACGTGTGGGACGGCGCCGCAGGCACGTGGTTCTGGGCCGCCCCTGAACACGACCTGCAGTACATCGGCCTGATCCAGCTGCTGTCGTACAGCGCGCCACCGTTGCAGGCGATCACCCAGCGGCTGATGGCCGACGCAATCCTTGAGTGAGCAACGCGGGCGGCTTGTTCAGTGCCGCCGGGACCTGCGCCCGCCCGCTGTGTTCACTCTCCCCAAGGGGAGGACGCGGCGCCGAGTTCGAGGGCGGTGATGCCGTCGGCGCGGCGTTCGCGGAGCAGCTCGCCGCCGATCGAGTAGCGGGGCCCTGCCGCGGCGGACCGCGCGGCCCGTTCCACGATGGCGTCGGTCAACGACCGGGCCATCGCCAGCCGCGGATACGCACCGTGGATCTCCTTCTCCCAATCGGCGACCAACTCCGCGTTGCGCCCGAAGTCGACACCGACGCCCTCACGGGTCAGGTAGGCGAGCAGCCCGCGCCGTTCGGCGATCCCCGGTGAGGTGTGCAGGGCGATCGCCTCCCACACCCTGTCCACGTCCCGCGCGTCGACACCGTGCTCGTTCAGCAGCGCGGCAGCGAGATCCGCGCCCTCCACCTCGAACCGCGCGTCGCCATGCGCGAGATCGCCGGCGCCCAGGTCGTGCATGACGGTTGCCGCGAAGAGCAGATCACGGTCGTAGGCGGCATCATCGAGGGCGCCTTCGTGCTCGGCGAGAAGCTGCGCGAAGAGGAAGCTGCGCACGCTGTGATTCGCGATCGAGGCACTCTCCGAGGACTGCACTTTGTTGAGCACGGCATCGGCCAGCGGCCCGGTCGGCAGATCAAGGGTGAATGGCATGCCTCGACGCTATGAAGCCGGCCGTCCCACTCGCCAGTGGCCCGAGGGCCACCTGTCGCTGTGATCGGGCCATGCGGGCGACCGGTCGACACCGCGTCACCGCAACGAGTGGGCGGGCAGGCCCAGTTCGTCGAACGCCTACGTCTGGCCCCGAGCGGCACCGGGACGGGGACCTCGCCGCCGGCCTGGCCGGCCCCGTGGTCAGTGGCCTCAAGGCGAAGCAAACTCGTTGCCGGCGTGGTCGGCCGTAGCTGCGATCATCGGTGCATGGCTGGTTTTGGAAGCCCGGATGTTGTCGATGTCAGCTATGACAATCCGGATCAGCCCCGGCTGGGGCTGGAAGTTCTGTCCTTCGCGACATTGCGTGAGCGGCTGGTGCCGTCCGTCGCGGCGGCGCCCAGTCGTCTGAACTTCCATCAGCTGACCCTGATCACCCGTGGCGAGGGCGCCGCGTTGATCGACTTCGTGGGGTACCCGTGCGCTCCGGGAACTCTGCTGCATGTGCGTCCTGGTCAGGTGCAGCGTTTCCCTGCCGATCCTCATGGGGGCATCGCGGATCTTGACGCGACCTTGGTGGTGTTCACGCCTGCCTTTCCACCGCCGGTGCCCGCCAGTGCGGCTGTCATCGACGAGGGGCTCGGTCCTGCCGCTTTCTCGCTGTCCGACGTGGAGTACCGGGCCATGTCCGTGGCGGTGACCGAGATAGCGGCGGAATACGCCACGCTGGCCGAGCGGGATGCCGCGCAGGCGGAACTCACCGTGGAACTCCTGCGGCAGCTCCTTGCCGCGCTGCTGGTGCGTATTGCCCGGCTGCCACATCCCGGCGAATGGAATCCCGAGGCGGGCGGCGAGGTGTTCCTGGCCTTCCTCGGCGAGCTGGAACGCGCGTTCGCCACGAGGCGCCGCGCTGCCGAGTATGCCGCGTACCTCGGTTACTCGCCGCGGACGCTCACGCGGGCCTGTCTGGCTGCCACGGGCCGTACCGCGAAGGATCTCATCGACGACCGTGTCGCCCTGGAAGCCAAGCGGCTGCTGGTTCATACCGGACTTCCTGTCGCGTCCGTCGGACGCATGCTCGGTTTCACGGAGCCCACCAACTTCGGGAAGTTCTTCGAGCGGACGGTGGGCGCCACTCCCGGGGCCTTCCGCGCCACCCAGCGCTGACAGCCTCCGCCTGCTGGGACAGCCGGCGGCATCTGGGCCGCGAGCCGGAGACACGCCGATTCCGGGCTCTCTGAGGCTGACACCTTGAGCGGACCTACGAGTCCATTTTTGACCATGCCGCGTCTCTTGCGCACCTCGCCCGCGCCAGCGGCATCGCGCATTGTTTAAGCAAGCAGTCAGCGCGTTATCCGCTTCCGGTCAAGCCTCTGACTGCCTGGTGAGGCCGGGAGGAAGGGAGAAAACAACCATGCCGTACGCAGATGTCAACGGTGCCCGCCTGTACTTCGAGGACAGCGGTGGTGAGGGCCCGGTCGTGGTCTTCAGCCACGGCAACCTCATGGACCGTGACATGTGGGCGCATCAGGTCCAGCTCCTGGCCGGCGACTTTCGGGTCGTCGTGTGGGACGAGCGGCTGCACGGCCGGACCGAGGACGACGGCAAGACCCACACCTACTGGGACTCGGCTGCCGACCTGATCGGGCTGCTGGAGCACCTGGGCGTGCGGCAGGCGGTGCTGGTGGGGCATTCACAGGGCGGCTTCCTGTCGATGCGGGCCGCCTTGCGGGCGCCTGAACGAGTCAAGGCCCTGGCACTGATCGACACGACGTCGGTCGCCTGGCCGCCCGAGGCACTGGCGCAGATGCGTGGTGTGTCGGAGGGGTTCCGCGGCGCAGGTCCGGACGCGGTCGCCCCGGTATTGCTGGGGGTGCTGCTGGGACAGCCCGCCATCCACGATCAGTGGCTGGCGAAGTGGAAGGCGCAGCCGCATGAACGGCTCGCCGACGCGGTGCAGGTGCTGATGGGGGCGGACGACATCACCGGCCGGCTCGGTGAGATCAAGGTGCCCGCCTTGGTCGTCCATGGCGACGCGGACCAGCCGATCCCGTACCCGTTGGGCCAGGCACTGGCCGGGAAGCTCCCCGGCGCCCAGGAACTGGTCACTGTGACCGGGGCCGGGCACACGCCGAACCTCACTCATCCCGACCGTGTCAACCCGGCGTTGGCCGGCTTCCTTCGCCGGTACGCCTGACGGTCCGGCGCTCCGGCCTCAGCACTCGCCATTTCAACTGCTCAACGATCCGCACGACATCACATTCTGGAAGGAACGACCATGTCGACTCCCATTACCGACCCGGCGCAGCTCCCCCCGGCCTTCGAGAAGGCCATGAACTCCGGGAATCTTGATGAGGTCCTGAGCCTGCTCGCGCCCGGCGCCGTCATGCGTACCGTCACCGGTGAGACCGTCACCGGTCAGGCGCTGCGCGACTACTCGGCCGGGTCGATAGCCGGCAAGGCCCACCTGTCCAACGGCCCGTCGCGCGTCGTGGCCGGCGACGACATCGCGTTCATCACCGAGGAGTGGACCCTTGAGGTCACCACCCCCGACGGCAATCGGAAGAAGGCCACCGGCACCACCGCCAACGTCGCCCGCCGCGGCAAGGACGGCGGCTGGCGCATGGCCATCCTCAACCCCCTCGGTACCGCCTGAGTGTCCGTGGGTGGCCGGGCTCCCCGGAACCCGGCCGCCCCCTCGGCCAACCGGTGCTCAGCCCTGGTCATCTACGGCATCGAGCAGCGCCTCGATGTCGAGCGCTCCGCATGTGGTGCACCGGGCCAAGCGTTCGGGCCAGGGCGGGCTCCTCCAGGAGGCAGCGGACGTCTTGCGGGCCGCTCCGCGCCCGGCGGTTCGCGCGGATGTCGCCGACGATCTGGGCCGGGCTCTGCTTGCCGAGGGGCGTCGAGAGGAAGGGATCGCCCACCTTGAACGGGCCTGGCAGCTGTACCACGACATCGGTATCCGAACGTCCACGCTGCCCGTCCAAGAGGCACTTCGGGGTGCGGGAGTTCGACGCGCGAAGTGAGCGAACCGGGCCGTCGCAGACCACCTGGGCCTGTTGCCCGACACGATCGGCACGCACGTCCGCTCGGTCTTCGCCGAGCTGGGGATTCACTCGCGGGTGCAGCTGGCGAACGCACTCCACGGAAGGGAAGCCGACTTGTCGGGTCGGAGTCCGGGGTCATCGCGAACTTCGGACCGAACCGAGGGCAGCCGGATCCGCCGGAGCGGTCGCAGTTTCGTCGGCAGTCGGATCCGTCGGCTGAAGGGCCGCAGAGCGTCCTGAAGATCCTCTTCAGCTCCTTCGGCGAACGGTGAGGCATGGTGGGGGCATGCGTGTGCTGGTGATGGACGACGATGCCCGTCTCGTGGAGCTGCTCCAACAGGGCCTGCGAGCGGAGGGGTTCGCGGTGGACACCGCGAGCGACGGTCTTGACGGTCTGGCCAGGGCGGCGGCCGACACCTACGACGTGATCATTGTCGATGTCATGATGCCGGGCCTCAACGGCTACAAGGTGTGCGCCCACCTGCGGTCGAGCGGCGACAACACCCCGATCCTGATGCTGACCGCAAAGGACGGCGAGTACGACGAGGCGGAAGGACTGGAGACGGGGGCCGACGACTACCTGACGAAGCCCTTCTCCTTCATCGTCCTCACCGCTCGCCTGCACGCCCTGATGCGCCGCGCGCGTCCGGAGCGGCAGATCGTCCAGCACTTCGGGGACCTGGAGATCGACACAGGGGCCCGCCGCTGCCGCCGCGAGGGCAAGGACATCGCCCTGACTCCCCGGGAGTTCGATGTCCTGGCGCTGCTCGCCGCAACCCCGGACATAGCCATCAGCAAGTCCGCCGTGCTGGAGCGGGTCTGGGACAGCGCGTACGAGGGCGGCCCCAACATCGTGGAGGTCTACGTCAGTGCTCTTCGCCGGAAAATCGACCGGCCCTTCGGCCGGGCCAGTATCGAAACCGTGCCCGGCGGCGCCTACCGCCTCCGCTCCGACGGAGCCTGACCGTGCACGCCGCCGACGCCTCCGGCTGCGACCGCAGACGGTGCGCGGCCGGGCCACCGTGGCCGTCGCCCTTGTCGCCAGCCTTGCCCTCGCCGCCTGCTCGGTGGTCCTGCTCTACGCCGTCCACACCAATCTGGTCGCCTCCGCCCAGAGCGCGGCCCGCGACCACGTCGAAAAGGCAGCGAGCCAACTCGCCTCAGGGATGTCTCCGGGCGACGTACGGGCCGAGCTGCCGGACGTCACCATGGACACCGCCCCTCTTGCCGGATCCACGTCCACGATATCGGCCAACCAAGGGGCCAGTGCCAGTGTGGGCACGCCTACGGGGACGATGGTGGTGCAGGCCTTTCCGAACCGTGCTCCCGCGCGTACCGCCGTCATCACTCTGACCTGGGCCCTGGTCCCGTGCACCGCCCTGATGGTGCTGCTGGTCGCCTGCCTGGCCTGGTACGCGATGGGCCGGGCGCTGCGACCGGTGGAGAACATCCGTGCCGAGTTCGCCGACATCACGGCCCACAGTCTCCAGCGGCGCGTCCCGGTGCCCGACTCCGACGACGAGGTCGCCTCGCTGGCACAGACGATGAACGGCACCCTCGACCAACTCCAGCGTGCCGTCGGCCGGTTGCGGACCTTCACCTCCGATGCCTCGCACGAACTGCGCGGTCCCCTCACCACCCTCAAGGCCCGTCTTGAGCTGGCTGTGGCCCGCCCCGACCGCGCTGAATGGACCGCGGTCGGCAAAGAAGCCCTGAGCGACACCACACGTCTGGAAGACATCGTCACCGATCTCCTGCTCCTGGCCCGCCTGGACGCCCACCAGCCCCTGAAACTCCAACCCCTGTGCCTCACCGACCTCGTACGAGGGACCCTCGCCGAGCGCTACCCCCGTCAACCGGTCGTCCTCATCGCAGACCCCGACCCCGACGACACGGTCCTGGGCAGCCGCACGGCACTCACCCGCCTCTGCGCGAACCTCCTCGACAACGCGCTGCGCCACGCACACGGCACCGTGACCGTAGAAGTGCGCCACACCGGACGTGAGGTGACCGTCGAAGTCGGCGACGACGGTCCGGGCATCCCCGAAGCCGACCGCGAGCGGGTCTTCGACCGCTTCACCCGACTGGACAACGCCCGTACCCGCACCGAGGGCGGCACGGGGCTCGGCCTCGCCATCGCCCGCGACATCGCGACCGCCCACGGCGGGACGCTCACCGCCGAACCGCCTCGGACCACCGACGGGGGCGCCCGCCTGCTCCTGACCCTCCCTCACCTGCTCACGTGAGAGACAAGCAGCTGATTGGTCATTGACGCCAGAACCAGAACGGGCGGAGCGGCTCAGAGTCGTATCTGCGGTGGGTGTGTGCCTCCCACCACGGTCAGGTCCTCGAAGCGGATCTCCTCGCCGCAGGCGGCGCAGTCCGCCCGGGTGTGCAGGACGGCACCGCATCGGTGCTGGAACTCCGTTGTGGCGATGCCGTCGCGGCAGTAGATGTCGCCCCACTCCTTGAGGGCGGCGAGCACGGGGAGCAGGGCCTGGCCCGCTTCCGTGAGGACGTATTCGTCGCGCGGCGGATGCTCGCTGTAGCGCCGCCGTTCCACCACGCCGGCCGTCTCCAGCCGGCGCAGCCGTGAGGACAGGAGCGTCCGGGAGAGCCCGACGGCGTCGGCGATCTCGGAGAAGCGCCGGTTGCCGTACAGCAGCTCGCGCACGATCGGCAGCGAATGACGTTCCCCGACGACGGCTATCGCGTCGGTCACAGAACAGACGCGGGGCGTCGGTACAGATTCAGTACTCACCGTGCTAGGTTAGCGTCATAAGTGAGTACATATTTTGTACTCACCTCTCCGGTGTGGCCGCTGCCCTCAACCGGGTCCGATGCGGCCGTACGACAGCCAAGCCCCGCTCACGAACGACAAGAGGCGAACGCAATGAGCAACGAAGCCAACAAACAGGTCGTCCTCGCGGCCATCGACGACACCACCGGCCGCAAGAACCAGGTTCACCGCGTGCTGGCACAGGGGGACTTCGTCGTGACTCACGCCACGACCACCCTGCCCGAAGGCGGCCAGGCCGCGGCCTTCGATCTCTGGCGGATCGCGGACGGGCGGATCACCGGCCACTGGGGCGACCAGGAGCCGATCGTGGAACAGACGGCCAACGGGCACACCCAGGTCGACGGCGTCGCCGCCATCGACACGACAGCCGACACGGACGCCACGCGCAGGGCGGCGGAAGAGGCGGTGCGCACGATTCTGGTCGACAACGACTTCTCCGACGTCGACCACTACCTGGCGGGCGAGTCCTACGTCCAGCACAATCCCCGCTTCGCCGACGGCGTCAGTGGACTGGCGGCCGCACTGGGTGAGTTGGCGAAGTCCGGCCAGTCCCTCAAGTACTCCGACGTACTGGACGTCGTCGCCGAGGGGAACTTCGCCTACATCCGTTCGGTGGGTGTCTTCGCGGGCGCCGACTTCGTGTTCCACGACCTGTTCCGGGTGGCGGACGGCCGAGCCGTCGAGCACTGGGACGTCATGGTCGCGAGGTGAGAGGGGCGGCCGAGCCGGCCGTCCCCGTCAAGTGCCACCAGGCAACCACCACACGGAAAAGGGCGTGGTAAAGATGGTCTCCCAGACCGATCTGGCGTACGAAGTCTTCATTTCCGATCCGATCCCCACCAGCGTCACGGATCCCATTCCCAATGGGGAGCTGTTCTCCTGGTCGCCGATGTCGACCACGCTGATCTACGGGGAGAAGAACGCGGTGCTGGTCGACCCGCCGCTGACGATCGAGCAGGCCCGGAAAGTGGGTGACTGGGTCGAACGGTCGGGCAAGCACCTCGAACACATTTTCATCACGCACGGCCACGGTGATCATTGGTTCGGCTCCGGTCCTCTGGTCGAGCGCTTCCCCGGCGCCGTGGTCCTCGCCGGCGAGGACAGCATCCGTCTCATGCGGCAGCAGAGCTCGGCGGAATTCAGAAAGCAACAGTGGGACAACCTGTTCCCCGGTCAGATCCCGCCGACTCCCGTGCTGGCACGGCCCGTACCACCGCAAGGGTTTCTTCTGGAGGGCAACGTTCTGCGCTCCGTCGAAGTCGGGCACAGCGATACCGACGGCACCACCGTGCTGCACGTTCCCTCGATCGGGCTCGTCGTCGCAGGCGATGTCGTTTACAACGGCGTGCACGTGTACCTCTCCGAATCCGCGGACGGCGGGCGTGCACAGTGGCTTCAGGCGCTCGACGCGGTCGAGAAGCTCGCGCCGCGCCACATCGTCTGCGGACACAAGAACAAGGCACTTCCGGACAGTCCGGCCACCATCGAGGAAACCCGGCAGTACATCCATGACGCGGACCGGCTCCTGAAGGAGACGACGAGCCGGATCGAATTCTTCGATGCCATGTGCTCCCTTCATCCCGAACGCCTCAACCAGGCGGTCGTGTGGCTCACGGCCACCGCGCTCATGGATGCGCAGAGCTGAGCGTCCGACCGGTCTCGCCCGGGGCCGCACATGGCGTGGACAGGTGTGTTGGCCCCGGGAGACTCAGCCGAGGCCGTCGGCGCCGACCTTGACGGCGGTCTCGTCGAGGAGGGCGTCGGAGACGGGCTGTGGGTGGCCGTCGAGGTCGAGGACGGGAGTGGCGTCCTTGTACCAGGACTCGATGACGGCGTTGCCCCAGAAGTCGCGGCGGCGGTCGTCGTGGACGTTCCAGACGTATGTCTCGTGGTCGGGGTCGCCGGTGTAGTAGTCGGAGGTGTAGATCTCGACGCGGTGGCCGTCGGGGTCGCGGAGGTAGACGTAGAAGGCGTTGGAGACGCCGTGGCGTCCGGGGCCGCGTTCGATGTGGTGTTCCTTGCGGACGGCGCCGAAGAGGTCGGCGGTGCGCAGGACTTGGTGGGATTCGTGGGTGGCGAGGCCGAGGTGGTGCAGGCGGGGGCCGTTGCCGCCGGTGAAGGCGACGTCGTGCACGGTCTGCTTGCGGTACATCCAGGCGGCGTAGAGCTCGTGTTCGTCGCCCTCGATGGTCTCGGAGCAGCCGAAGCCGAGCGACTTGTAGTGGGCGTAGGCGGCGGGGATGTCGGGGGTGCAGATGTTGAAGTGGTCCAGGCGGGCGATCTCGGCGCCGCGGTGGAGGTCGTAGCGCTGGATGAGGCGTTCGGCGCGGTCGATGTCGTGGAAGAACTCGACGGGGAAGCCGAGCGGGTCGACGACGCGGACGGCGTCACCGACACCGTGAGTGCCCTCGCCCCGCTTCAACCGCCGTACCGGGCAGCCGAGTTGGCGGAAGAACTTCTCCGCCTTGTCGAGATCCTCGGGGGTGCGGACGCGGTAGGAGATGTGGTCGAGGGCCGCGGTCTCGCCCTTGCGCAGAACCAGGGAGTGGTGGGTGAGCTCGTCGGTGCCGCGCAGGTAGAGGGAGCCCGTGTCCTCGTACTGGACGTGGAAGCCGAGCATGTCGACCCAGAACCAGCGGGCCGCGCCGAGGTCGGTGACGGCGAGCTGGGCGTACGCGGAGCGGACGACGTCGGGGGCCGGGGTGCTCATGAGGCAGCGCCGAAACGGGGAGTGTGGACGTCACCGAGGGCGACATGGACGATCTTGGAGTCGGTGTAGAAGTCGATGGAGTGGGCGCCGCCCTCGCGGCCGACGCCGGAGTCCTTGACCCCGCCGAAAGGGGTGCGCAGGTCACGGACGTTGTGGGAGTTGATCCAGATCATGCCGGATTCGACGGCATGGGCGATGCGGTGACCGCGCTTGAGGTCGGAGGTCCAGATGTAGGCGGCGAGGCCGTACCGGGTCGCGTTGGCGAGTTCGATCGCCTCGGACTCGTTGTCGAAGGGGGCGACGGCGACGACGGGTCCGAAGATCTCCTCCTGGAAGATGCGGGCGTCGCGTTCCACGTCGGCGAAGACGGTCGGCTGGAGGTAGTTGCCGTCGGTGAGGTGGTCGGGGCGTGAGCCGCCGGCGACGAGGTGGGCTTCCTTCTTGCCGATCTCGACGTAGTTCAGGACGCGGGCGTAGTGCTCGGCGTGGACGAGTGCTCCGACCTCGGTGGCCGGGTCGGAGGGGAGGCCGACGCGGACGTTCGCGGCGCGTTCGGCGAGGCGGCGGGTGAACTCCTCGTACAGCGGGCGTTCCACGAGGACGCGTGAACCGGCCGTGCAGCGCTCGCCGTTGAGGGAGAACACGCCGAACACGACGGAGTCCAGGGCGGCTTCGAGGTCGGCGTCGGCGAAGACGACGACCGGTGACTTGCCGCCCAGTTCCATGGAGGTGGTTTTCAGGTGCTGGGCGCTGGAGCGGATGATGTGGCGGCCGGTGTCCGTGGAGCCGGTGAAGGAGATCAGTGGCACGTCCGGGTGGTCGACGAGCGCCTGCCCGGCCTCCTCCCCGATGCCGTGCACGATGTTCACCACACCGGCCGGCACGCCCGCCTCCTCGAAGATCTCCGGCCACAGCGACGCGGACAGCGGGGTCCACTCGGCCGGCTTCAGGATGAGCGTGCAGCCGGAGGCCAGCGCGGGCGCCAACTTCCAACTCTCCAGCATGAACGGCGTGTTCCAGGGCGTGATCAGTCCGGCCACTCCGACTGGAGTGCGCCGGACGTAGGAGAACTGTTCCTCGCCCTGGCGGAACGCCTCCTCGCCGAGGGCGACGATGACGTCCGCGAAGTAGCGGAAGTTCTCGGCGGCCCGGAGTGCCTGGCCGCGTGCCTGGGTGATCGGCAGCCCGGTGTCGTACGTCTCGTAGGCGGCGAGCCGGTCATGACAGGCCTCGACGGCGTCCGCGACGCGGTACAGCGTGTTGGCGCGGGCCCGGTTGGACATCCCGGCCCACTCCGGGAAGGCGGCGCCGGCCGCCTGCACGGCCCGGTCGACGTCGGCCGCCGAACCGCGCGCGGCCTGCGCGTACGGGGTGTTGGAGACCGGGTCGGAGACGTCGAAGGTGCGGCCGTCGGCGGCGTCGACGAGTTCGCCGCCGATCCAGTGCCGGATGACGGAGGGCAGGCCCTCGGGGACGACAGTCACTGAACGACTCCGATCGGTGCGGTGAGACTGCCGCCCTCGGCGAGCAGCGTGCGGATCTGTGCCAGACCCGCGTCGGTGGGAGTGATGAGGGGCGGGCGGACGAACTCCGAGGCGATACGGCCCTGTTGGGCGAGCACCCACTTGGCGGGGGCCGGGTTGGTCTCGACGAAGAGCAGGTCGACGAGCGGGTGCAGCGCGTAGTGGATGTCGCGCGCGGCCTCGAAGTCGCCGGCCTCCCACAGTTCGTACATCCGGGCGACGGCCGTGGGCGCGAGGTTGGAGACCGCCGACACGAAGCCGGCCCCGCCCAGCGCGAGCAGTGGCAGGCACAGCAGCTCGATGCCCGACCACACCAGCAGCGAGCGGCCACAGGCGTGCAGGACGCGGGAGAAGTGCTCGAAGTCCTTCGTCGTCTCCTTGACGCCGACGAAGTTCTCGAAGTCGGTGAACAGGCGCTTGACCGTCTCCGGCGCGATGTCGACCGCCGTGCGCGAGGGCACGTTGTAGGCGACGACCGGCAGGTCGGGGAACTCCCGGGCGACCGTGGAGTACCACTTGTAGAGCGCCTCTTGCGTGGGGCGCGCGTAGTACGGGGTGATGACGAGAGCCGCGTCCGCGCCCAACTCGTGGGCGGCGGCGGTGATTTCCAGGGTTTCGTCGAGCTTGGCCGAGCCGGTGCCCGGCAGGAACGGGACACGGTCGCCGATCTCGTCCGCGACGGTGCGCATGCCCGCGATCCGCTCGGCGGCGGACTGTGCGCTGGGCTCGCCGGTCGAGCCGCCCAGCGAGATGCCGTGCGAGCCGGACTCCAACTGGAAGCGGATCAGTGCCCGCAGGCTGTCGTGGTCGACGGCGCCGTCTGCCGTGAACGGCGTGACGACCGGGGCGATGGACCCGCGGATGACGGATGGGTCACTGCGGAACTTCACAGGGATTCTCCTCCCAGGTTGTGCTGCTTGAGCCACCGCTCATAGGGCCCACGCCACTCGGGACCCAGCGGATAGAGCCCGTCGATGCCGTGTCCGGCCCGCACCTGCTCGGTGATGAACCGCTCCTGTGCCTCCTGCTCACGGCAGTCGGCGATCAGCTCCCCGGCCAGTTCCGGTGGCACGACCACGACTCCGTCCGCGTCGCCGACCAGCAGGTCGCCGGGCTGGACGAGGGCGCCGCCGCAGGCGATCGGCACACCGGTGTCCCAGGGGACGTGCCGGCGGCCGAGTACTGACGGGTGCTCCCCGCCGTGGTAGACCGGCAGGTCGAGTTCGGTCACCGCCGCGCTGTCACGCAGCCCGCCGTCGGTGACCACGCCGGCCGCACCGCGTTGCTGTGCGCGCAGAGCCAGGATGTCGCCGAGCGTTCCTGCGGTGGTGTCCCGCCGGGCGTCCATCACCAGCACCTGGCCGGGGCGCAGTTCCTCGATCGCCCGCTTCTGGGCGTTCATCCCGGCGCCGTACCTCTTGAACAGGTCCTCGCGCAACGGGAGATAGCGCAGGGTGTGGGCGACGCCGACCATGCCGGTGTCCGGCCGGGTGGGACGTACGCCGTCGATCGACATGTGCGGCAGACCGCGCTTGCGCAGCTGTGCGCTGAGCGTGGCGACCGCGACCGACCGCAGCCCGTCCTCGATCTCCTTGCCGAGCAGCGGCTCGGGAACGTATCGCGAGCCGTACGCGGCCTCGCGCTCCGCCGGATCGGCGCGGGGCATGGCTCCGTACGGGGCGAGCGCGGGCCCTGCGGCGACCGGGTTGCGCAGTCGCCCACTTGACTGGCCGACGCCGCTGACCTCGACCTCCACCACGTCACCGGGGGAGACGACCGAGGCCCCGGCCGGGGTGCCGGTGAGGATCACGTCCCCGGGCTCCAGCGTGACCAGCCGGGACAGGTCGGCGACGAGCTGCTCGAACGGGAAGAGCAGGGTGTCGGTGGTGTCGTCCTGGACCAGTTCACTGTTCACCCAGGTCCGCAACCGGAGGGCGGCCGGGTCGAGTTGGCGTGCGTCGAGGAGGCGGGGGCCGATCGGTGTGAAGCCGTCGGCGCCCTTGGAACGGAGGTTGGAGCCCCGGTCGGCCCTGCGCAGGTCGTAGACGCCCGCGTCGTTGGCCGCCGTCACCCAGCGCACGTACGACCAGCCGTCCTCGGGCGTCACCTGCCGGGCGCGTGAGCCGATCACCAGCGCGATCTCGCCCTCGAAGCCGAGGAGTTCGCACCCCTCGGGTCGGACGATCGCCTCCTGCGTACCGGACAGGGACGACGGCGGCTTGAGGAAGTACGACGGCTGCGACGGCACCCGGCCGCGCTCGCGCGCACGGCTGGGGTAGTTGAGGTGAACCGCGATGATCTTCGTCGGCGGGTTCCCCAGCGGATGCGTCATCACGAACGCTCCAGGAAGGCCTGCACGTTGGCCTTGTAGGGTTCGCGGTCGTACGACTTCACGTACGCACCGGCCATCCGCACCGGGTCGCCGAAGAAGTAGTACTCGTACAGGGCCTGGCGGCTGGCGAAGGCGGAGACGCAGGTGTCCCACACCAGCCGGAACAGCCTCACGCGCTCCGGGCCGGTCAGGGTCGCGGACTGCAGATAGGCCTCGATGTCGGCGGCGGCCGGGCCGTTGATGTCGAGCTCGGTCGGCGTGGCCATCAGGCCGGAGGCGCCGAGCTTGCGCAGGATCTGCGGGAAGCGCTGGTAGAGCTTGGGGTAGAGATTGCGGGCCGCGTTCAACGGGGCGAAGGCCGGCGTGAGGACGCCGAACTCGTTGATCACGGCGTCGGCCTCGGCGGCGCGCAGGAACGCGCGCAGCATCTCCAGCGTGGTGATGATCTCGGCGATGTCCTCCTGGACGTGCTGGAACTGCTCGATGCCGATGGCCTCGGTCAGCAGGGACACCAGGCCCAGGATGTACTCGGTCTTGGCGGACGTCCGGGTGACGACCTGGTGCGTCATGTGCGCCACGGACGACGTCCGGGAGTAGAAGCCGTTGCACAACTCGGCGTCGCCGAGCGCGAAACAGCGCTCGAAGGGGACGTGCACGTCGTCGAAGACGACCACGCAGTCCGACTCCTCGAAGCGGGAGGCGAGGGGGTGGTCGTGGTGGGGGCGGTCGTAGTCGAGGGGTTCGCGGGCGATGTAGCGGAGGCCGGGGGTGTCGTTGGGGATGGCGAAGGCGTACGAGTACGGCTTGTCCTCGGGGGTGCCGCGCAGCACGGTGGAGGGGAAGACGAGCATCTCGTCGGCGAACGGGGCGATGGTGGCGAGCATTCGCGCGCCGCGGACGACGACCCCGTTGTCGTCCTCCTGCACGATCCGCGCGGCCAGCTTGCCGCCGGCCTGCTGGGTGCCGGCCACCGCCCGGTTGACCTGCGGCGGGATCAGGGTGTGCGTGCACAACAGGTCCTCTTCGCGGACCTTCTCGTAGTAGCGGCGGATGTTCTCGCCGAACGCCGGGTCGGCCTGGGCGAACCAGTCGGCGGCGGAGGCCAGCGCCATCAGGGAGCTGTTCATGTAGTCGCCGGTGCGGCCGAGCATGCCGTTGCTGTGGTCGGCCCACACCTTGAACGCCTTGCGCCGCTTGACCAGGTCGTCCGGGGTCTTCGGGGTGAGGAACGAGGTGCCGACCGGTTCGCCGGAGGTGGGGGAGGCGTAGGTCAGGGTGTCCTTGTGGTCGGCGGAGTGCTGAAGGTCGTACAACTCGGCGTAGGTGCGCACGACATTGCGGAAGGCCGGGTGGTCCTGGACACCGCCGGTGATGGTCTCGCCCTGGATGTGCACGGTGGGGCGGGAGGCGGAGAGTCGCTCAAGGTATTCCTTGCCGGTACGTGCGGCCATGGTGGTGCTCCTGAGGGGAAGTCGGCGGGAAGGCGGGACGTCAGATGAGGTGCTCGATGCCGTCGGACGACTCGGCGGCCGTGCCGAAGCGGCTCCAGGTGTAGGTGAGGGCGTCACCGTCGCGGTGGCCCAGGTCGGTGACATGACCGATGACGAGGGTGTGGTCGCCGCCGTCGTACGAGCGCCAGGGGTCGCACTCGATCCAGGCGAGGGGACTGGCCAGCCGTGGCACCCGGGCTCCGGCCACCCAGCCGGGCTTGCCCAGGCCCTGGGCCCCCGCGAACAGGCGGGCCAGTCGCTCCTGTTCGGCGCCGAGGACATTGACGCAGAACGGCTGACGGAGGAGCGGGTCGTGGCAGCGGGCCCGGCGGGCGACGCTGAGCAGCACCAGCGGAGGATCGGCCGACACGGACGTGAAGGAGTTCATGGTGGCTCCACGAGGGCCGTCCTCGCCGTCGTAGGTGACGACGGTGACGCCCGTGGCGAATCGGGACATGCAGGCGCGCAGGGCGCCGGGGCTGGGGGGAGCTAGGGCTTTGGGCATGAGGACTCCCATGAGTGGCACCAACGAACACAAGGTGCGAAACAGGAGAAAAGGGGTGAATGGAATCGGTAGTAATCACACCGAAACGCTGTAATCAAAGCTTTGACTAATTGGACCGTACCCCCTCCGTCGGTCCTTGGGAAGGCCTTGCGCCTCGGCGGTGAACCGGCCCGTATCCGCCGGCGGCCTAGACTCCGGGGATGGCCCTGGAACCGTCCGACCCCGAGCATCTGCACTTCTGGTCGTTCATCGACTACGCCGTCGAGCGGGTCTCCCGGGAACTGCCCGGCATCGAGCCGCTCGCCATGCGGCTGGTGTTCACCCTCCACCGGGCGGCCAACATGGTGGTCTACGACCTCGAATCCTCCGTGCACCGGCCGCGCGGCTGGTCGTGGCCGGGGTTCCGTGTGCTGTTCGCGATCTGGCTCTCCGCCCCGGTCGAGGCGAAGAAGGTCGCGGAGTTGTCCGGCATGAGCCGAGCGGCCGTGTCGGCGCTGGTCAACACGCTGGAGCGGGACGGACTGGTGCGCAAGGAGCGCGCGGCCTACGACGGACGCGCCGTGGGACTCTCGCTCACCGATGCCGGCCTGGAGGCGATCACCTCCGCGTTCCTCGCCCACAACAAGCGGGAGCAGGAGTGGGCGGGAGCCCTCAGCGAGGACGAGACCCGCACGCTGATCGAGCTGCTCGGCAAGCTGACCACACACTCCGTCGACTTCGACGCCAGGCATCGGGCCTGAGACGCAGGTGTCGGGCCTGAGGCATCAGGTGCTGAAGGGGATCTTCAGAACGTTCAGCGGATCTTCAGCGGGCCCGGACGAGAGTTGCCTCGTACTCGATCCCGAGGGAAACGGGACCGGACTCGTGCCGGTGCCCCTGTCTCCCTCCACCTGCGAAGGAGTTGGTCACATGAAGGTGCGTAGCAACAGCATCTCGCGTCGTCAGGGTGCCGTGATAGCTGGTGCGCTGGCCGTACTGCTCGCCTCGGGCGGGGTCGCCGCTGCGGCCTCGACCGGCGGCAGTACCGCCAAGCACCACGGCAGCACGGTCTCCGAGGCGCCCGGCAACCCGCACCCGCAGCACGTCAAGCCGGGCACCGCGAAGAAGCTGCGAGACCTCCCGGTCGTCGAGGGCGGCCCCGTCACGGGCGAGAACCCGTCCGACGTCACGCTCGTCGAGGTGCCCGGCGCGAAGCCGAAGGGCTGGGATCTCGGCGAGGCCACGCCGGTGAAGGACGCCCCCGTCGTCGTCGGCGACGAAGGCAACACCACGCTGCGTTAGCCGCACAGTGACACGGCAGACACGGGGGCTGCCAAGTCACGGAACGCCCGGCCGGAGAAGTCCGGCCGGGCGTTTTGCATGGCAGATGCGGGACATGTAGTCGGATTTTTGACCATGGACGGATTCCGGAAAGGACGAAGCGCGATGAGCCCTGTGGAGCGCACTCGGCTGACCTACGCCTTCGCACCCGCCTTGCAGGAGGTCGCCCTAGGCCCGCTACCGCAACGCCCTCATAGAAGACGCACACGCAAAGAGAATCCCGGGATGGCGTTGAACGCCATCCCGGGATTTCGTTGTGTCGAGTTATGCGGGGTCGTAGGAGGGTTCCAGGTTTTGTTGGGTTTCTGGTGTGTCGGCGGGGTCGCCGCGGGTGTTGGAGGCTCGCAGCGCGATGGCTCCGGCTGCCAGGAGGCAGAGGGCGCTGACGAGCAGGGCCCGCTGGAATCCGGCGGTGAGTGCTTCCGGGGGCGGGGTGTGGGCGGCCAGCAGGTGGTTGGTGCGACTGGTCGCGATCCCGCTGAACACCGCCAGGCCGAGCGCTGACCCGAGCTGGAAAGAGGTGGTGATCAGGGCCGCGGCCAATCCGGACTGGTCCTCCGGCACGCCCGCGTTCGCGGCCGTCTGCACACCGGCGTACAGCAGCCCCAGCCCGGCCGCCATGAGCACCAGCGGGGCGAGCAGGTTGCCGAGATAGGTGCCGTCCACCGGGATGCGGGAGAGCCAGAAGATGCCACCGGCAGCGAGCAGCGCACCGGAGACGATGATCGGGCGGGTACCGGTCCGCACGAACATCTTCGTCGCCAGGGCCGAGCCGAACCCGATGCCGACGGTCGCCGGCAGATACGAGAGCCCGGTCCGCAGTTGGGAGTAGCCCAGGACGTTCTGCATGTACAGAGTGACGAAGAAGAACATCGAGTAGAACCCGGCCCAGGCGATCACCTGGGTGGCGTCGGCCGCGGCCAGGCCCTTGATCCGGAAGATCGACATCGGGACCAGCGGATGGGCGTGCCGCTGCTCATTGATCCCGAACGCGGCCATCAGTACCGCCGAGGCGGCCAGCCCACCGATGGTGCGTCCCGCATCCCAGCCCTCGTCCGGCGCCTTCACCAACGTGAAGATCAGCAGCAGCATGCTCGCGGTGACCAGCACCGCGCCGACCGCGTCGAAACCGCCCGGCACGGACCGGCCGTGGTCGGCCTTCAGGATCCGGAACGCCCCGATCAGCACCAGCGCGCACAGCGGGAGGTTCACGAAGAACACCCACCGCCAGCCGAGGTCCTGGGTGAGCAGCCCGCCGAAGAACACTCCGACCGCGGCGGCCAGCCCGCTGATCCCGGCCCACACGCCCAGCGCCTTGTGCCGGTCGGAGTCCCGGAAGGTGGTGGTCAGGATGGACAGCGCGGCCGGGGACATCATCGCCGCGCCGAAACCCTGGGCGAGCCGGGCGCCGACCAGCACCGCCTGGCTGTCGGCCAGCCCGCAGGCCAGCGAGGAGGCCGCGAACAGCGCGGTCCCGGCGATCAGCAGCCGCCGTCGCCCCAGCAGGTCCCCGGCCCGACCGCCCAGCAGCAGGAACCCGCCGTAGGTGATCAGATAGCCGCTGACCACCCACTGGAGGTTCTGCACCGAGAACCCCAGATGCGTACGGATGGTCGGCAGCGCGACGTTCACGATCGAGCCGTCCACGACGTCCAGGAACGTCACCGCGCACAGCAGCGCCAGCGTGACCCTGCCGCGCCCGGTCGCCAGGAACGACCCCTCCGGCGGCGCCGTCGATGCGGTCATGGCGTCGCTCACGACCCGGCGGCTTCCATCACGGGGCCGACCTCGACCCCGCCGCCGACCCGCAGCACCGGGCAGTCCTTGGCCAGCGCCAGCGCGGAGTCCATGTCCTCGGCGGACACCAGCGAGTAGGCGATCATCCGGGAGCCGCTGCCGCCGACCTCGCCGAGCGAGGCGTATTCGGTCACCGCGTTGCCGACGTTCACCAGGGCCGGGCCCAGCCCGGCGAACCAGGCCTGCCACTCGGCCGGCGTCCCGGCGTGGGGCGCGTAGTCGGAGGGCACACGGAAAGAGAAAACGTACTTGGTCATGATCTGTGGTCCTGATTCTGTGTCCGGGGCGCGCCCCGGACCGGGACCGCCTCCAATCGGGTAGACGGCGGCACGGTCATGAATTGGGCGCGCGGACACCGCCCGATTCGCGGGCCCGGCGGCGTCGGTATCGATAGACGAGCCGAACGCGCCCTGCGGAAAGAAGAGAAGCGAGGATGCCTGCCGATGGAGATGGACACGACGGACCTGATCGCCCGGGCCCGGGCCGGCGACCAAAACGCGTTCCGCGACCTGGTCCAGGAGCACTCCCACGAGTTGCAGGTGCACTGCTACCGCATCCTGGGATCCCTGCAGGACGCCGAGGACGCGCTCCAGGAGACCCTCGTGTCCGCCTGGCGCAACCTCGGCGACTTCGGCCGGCGGTCCTCACTCCGGACCTGGCTCTACAAGATCGCGACCAATCGGTGCCTGAGCATGTTGCGCGCCGACAGCCGGCGCCCCCGGATCGCCCCGCCGCTGCCCGAGGCCACGCTGCCCGAGCCCACCGGTGCCGGTGACGCCCCGCCCTGGTTGGAGCCCTACCCCGACGTCCTGCTCGACCACCTCGTCGACCGGCGCCCCGGACCGGAGGCCCGCTACGAGACCACCGAGGCCATCTCCCTGGCCTTCATCACCGCCCTGCAACTGCTGCCCCCACGCCAACGCGCCGTGCTCGTCCTCCGCGACGTCCTGGGCTACCACGCCGCCGAAGCCGCCCACATGCTCGATGCCACCCAGGAATCGGTTCAAAGCGCCCTCAAACGCGCCCGCGCCACCGTCGACAACCACCTCGCCGACTCCAGCGGCACCGACACCGGTAACCGCAGGCCTGCACGCCAACCCGACACCGCCGCCGAACACCGGCTCGTCGCCCGGCTCACCGACGCCCTGGAACGCGCCGATCTGGACGCCCTGATCGAACTGCTCGTCAGCGACGTGAGGCTCTCCATGCCCCCGGCCATGCTGGAATACCGCGGCATCGAAACAGCCCAGCGCTTCTTCGCCGCCTCCACCTTCCGCCCCGGCCGCACCTACCGCGTGGTAACCACCCGCGCCAACGGCCAGCCGGCCGTCGGCCTGTACCTGGCAGACCCCCACGCCAGTGTCCACCGCGCCTACGCCCTCCTGGTCATCAGCACCGCCGGCGACCGGATCACCGCCATCACCGGCTTCAACACCAGCGTCATGACGCGCTTCGGACTACCCCGGACCCTCCCCGAAACGGACTGAGGGACTTCTGGCGCCACCCTGTTGTCCCGCGCCTGAAGGCAGAGCAAAGACCGCCTCGACATCGCCGGTGCCCGCTGGGGCCTGGCGCGAACAACGGGAGTACGCCCGCAACCACCAGGCCCGCTACCGCAACGCCCTCATATCCGCTGCCTGATCACACAGACACCCTCCGTAGATGCACACCCGACTCACCCGACTCGCTCGCAGGGGCGAGGGCTATTTGGGCTTCTTGCCGTTGCCCTTGGCTCCGCCTGTCTGGCCGTTGCCGGAGGAACCGGTGTTGCCCGCCATGCCGTTGCCGGCGTCCGCGGCCTCGCTGGGTTTGCCCGTGCCGACCGACTTGCTCGGCGTGGACGTCGCCTGCGCCAGTTGCTCGGAGCAGTACGCGGTGACCTTGTCGCTCTCGCCGGCGCCCGCGACGAGCTGCTGCCAGGCCGTCGCTTCGAGCGCCTTGCCGCGGTCTTTGACCTGCTCGTAGGCGCGGCAATGGGCTTCGGCGTCCTGGGCGCGGGACGAACCGTCGGCGGGCCGGCCGGCGCCGACGAGGCCGCACTGCCCG